>JAYSSH010000076.1:0-3212 GCA_043720635.1 Candidatus Kaiserbacteria bacterium | reverse complement strand
GGGGATGAATGGACTAATATAATGTTTCGGCGGAGGCCGAATCTTCTGCTAGCACACTACCCCAGGCACCGCAGCAAGCTGTCGGAGCATTAGCCCCGACAGCTTGCTGCGGTGTAGTTTACTTCCAACTAAAACCTCGACCAAAGTGCCCCCACGCAGCAGTGTCCGCATAAATTGGAGCTTCAAGTCCTAAAAAATCTTTTATTCCTCGTGGAGTTAAGTCATAGCCTGCAACCTCCTCTGACACACCATCAACAACAGCTACCGCCATCAAGGCCTGCGGGTGACCTATAGCATACGCCAGTTTAACGAGAACAGTTTTTGCTTCGGGTCTCGCTTCTAAATAATCTACTGCTACTCGCCTCGCCATGTAGGCAGCTGATCGATCTACCTTACTCGGGTCTTTGCCTGAAAAAGCACCGCCCCCTACCGCTACCTCGGGACCATAGTTATCAATAATAATTTTGCGACCAGTGAGTCCTGCATCCGCATCAAAGCCTCCCTGATTCCAATCCCCAGCTGGGTTGATGTGATATTCCGTAGCAGTAGGAATTACTGATTGCACCAAAGCCAGCAGCTCCACTTTGGGTGCATTTTGAAAACTACACACTACTGAAAAGACTTTTCCCTTCTCGTCCACTGTAACCTGGGTTTTTCCATCATACGGAAATACTTCGTATACTTTTTGACACAAGGTGCGCGCCAGCTCGTACTCGAGAGGCATAAATGTTGGCGTCTCGCGCGTGGCGTACCCAGTCATAATTCCCTGATCTCCCGCTCCTCCGGTATCAACCCCTTGCGCTATCTCAGGACTTTGTGCCACTACATGTGTACGGATTGATAATCCCGGGCCAGCAATTTTTGTTACGATCGCTTCAAAATCAATTCCGGTTGCAGTCGAAGTTACTTCTCCCGTCACCCAGACCTGTCCATGACTCCCCACTGATTCTATCGCTACCCGACTCTTTGGATCTTGTGCTAAATACGCATCGAGGATGGCGTCAGAAATTCGGTCACACATTTTATCGGGATGTCCCGGAGATACACATTCAGCAGTTTTAAGCATAGATTCTTTTAAAATTATTTAACTATAAATAAGGTCTTCAGAAACGAGTTCAATTCGAGGCGTCCAAATAAAATAAGACGAGTCGTACTTTTGTACGGTGAGGAATATTTTATGCAGGACAACAAAGAAGTGAACCGTTTGTGGAGGCCGTAACAACAAAAAACAACGTTTACACGTTGTATCCAGGAGTCAGATATCTTTCACTACCATATATGATAGTGTTGAAAGTCGCACCTTTGTATCAATGGATACTAGGTTGCGGATGAAGTATTGAATGTTTAAAAAAACATTCTACGGGTCAATTCCCTTCTTCATGCTCTGGATACAATATTAAGTTGTCCGTATATAAACTACCCTCAAGCTAAAAAAGTTACAAAGAGAAAAACGGGGCGAATAAATTCGCCCCGTTTTAGTTCATCTCAACATTCAATACCATACTCATCCACTGTTGAAGGATACGGTGTTTGATCACGTGTCTTCACCAGATTGGGAGCAATCTTGTGTGCTACGACCTTTAAATATCCTGCAATTTCGTGAGGCCAACTTGGCAGTGCACCATCATTAGTTTTCACAAATCGTGCGCTACCCCACTCGCGCTTGAAGAACAGTCTCCAGATTAGCCTGGCCCTAAGCAAGTGCCACGAAGGCCCAAAGAACACAAATACGACAGTTCCCGGATGATGGCGCTTTAGCAACGCTTTAACACCCCACTTCATTTCCTCGTACGTACCGTAAAAGTTTTTATCAAAATGATTTGAGATCACCGATAGTGGATTTTTCAAAAGCATTCTAAGATATGTTTCTGCCCACACTCCCAGGGTTTGACCAAGGTGCCATTCCGGATGTGTCCCTGCCCCAAATATCCACACCTTTTCCGCTATGGGAATCTTTTCCTCTGCCCACCGCACCGCTTCCTCTATGCGTTGTTTCGAGTTGGGACCCAACCCTGTGTACTTTTTCAGGGATTGATTTTTGTCGGCGTCGTTCGCTAACGGCATCAGTATCCACGTTTTAGTCACTGCTTCGTCTCCTCTTTCGCCACCGAACCAGTAGGTGGTTTCATTTATTTAACCATGATTTAACTATTCAGTCAATATTTTTGCAACCGCTGTTACATCCCCCGCCCCCATAATCACCACTACTGATGGTTCTGATTCCTTAAGAGACTCACGAATAGCTTGCGCAATTGCCGCTGTCGTTTGCATTACTATTGCCGGAGTACCTTTTTCCGTAATTGCTTCTGCTAACTGCTCACTACTTACCCCCGATACATTTTCTTCACGAGCAGCATAAATTGGAAGTAGGTATACCTGATCAGCGGCAGCGTACTCGGACGCAAATTCATTAAACAATTCTTTTGTTCGAGAATAGGTATGGGTTTGTGCCACCACAATTAATTTTCGGTTGGGATACAGTTCTCGTGCACCTTTTACAGTTACTTTAATTTCAGTTGGATGATGAGCGTAATCGTCATAGACCGGAGCACCCAACACATCTCCCTTAAACTCAAAGCGTCGCCACGTGCCGGCAAAATTTTCTAACGCTTCATTTATCAAAGGTCGATCTATATCTAAAAATTCTCCAACGGCGGTCGCTGCGGCTGCGTTCATACGGGTATGTAATCCTGGTTGTCGTAGCTTGATCGTGAGATCAAGTGACTTGGAGTAATCAATTACCTTAGCGGTAACACCTTCTAATATCGGAGTAATTGAAGCATCCGTGGAGGCTGTGATAATCGCCCCATGTTCGGGCACTTTTAACGCTAGTTCATGGAAGGCATGTTGAACGTCTGCGAGGTCCTTATAATAATCCACGTGCTCATATTCAACGTTGGTAATGACGAGCACATCTGGATTAAGACTCAAAAAATCTCGCTTGTATTCACAGGCTTCTACCACTGCGTACTTACTTTTACCGGGACGAAAATTACTTCCGGTCTTACTGCGGAGTGACCCCACAATCACCGTGGGATCAAGCCCGGCTTCCTCCAACACATCAGCCAACATCGCCGTTGTGGTCGTCTTGCCATGCGTGCCCGCCACCGCAATTAAATAGTATTCGTTTGCAACCAACCCCAACGCATCAAAATAATTCATCATTCTAACCCCAAGCGCTCGTGCCGCAATCATCTCCTCATGGTCATGCG
>JAYSSH010000075.1:0-8309 GCA_043720635.1 Candidatus Kaiserbacteria bacterium | reverse complement strand
ACACGGAAGCCATAGAACTTGACCCATTACTCGACATAGTTTCAGATACTAATCGGATGGTATAAGGAAAATCCTCTTGGGAAGGCAGTACAGGCAGTAACGCCTTTTCCGCCAGCGCTCCGTGTCCAATCATGCGCCTATTAAATCCCCCCACTCTCCCCGTTTCCCCAACCGAGTATGGCGGAAAATTATAGTGATGCATAAACCGCTTACTTTGATTTTGATCTTCAACGCTGTCGATAATTTGGGCACTATCTGGTCCGGCTAAGGTCAGCGCTGAAAATACATGTGTATCTCCCCGATAGAATATTCCACTCCCGTGCAGGACCGGGGAGATTCCACCAGCTTCTGCATATAGTGGTCGCACCTCGTCAAGTCCTCGACCATCAGCGCGTAACCCTGATTCTAAAGCACCTTTGTGGAGGGCTTCATTTATTTTTTCTTCGAAATAATGTTGCACCAATACTTCAGGTATGGTGGGATCGGCGATGGCTACAGATTGTGCAAATTCTTTCTTAAGCGTAAGCAAATGTGTTTTTCCTGATTGGTTGGAGAAGAGTGTCGTAAAAAGAATTTCATCAAAATTTTTTATATATAGGGAGTCAACTATTTCGGGTATTAGTATTGGTGCGATAACTCTTTTAGGTTTTCCAATGGCAGCAATAATATCTTTTTGGAAGTTTTCCAAAATCTCATGAATAGCTACCGATCCCTCAAGGATTGAAAGTACGTCAGATTCGGCTACTTCATTGCCAGCAACTTCAATCATGTTTATGGTTCCATTAAGTCCACAAGCAACAACTTCAAATTCCATTGATCCGACTGGTCGCTGCGTGTAAGTTGGATTTACAAACAGGCCCCCGGTTTCCTTATTGCGACTGATACGAACTGCGGCTACTGGTCCGTTCCAAGGAATATCAGAAATACCTAATGCGAGTGATGCGCCAATAATACCTAAAATGTCCGGATCATCTTCTCCTAAGGCAAGTACGGTCACGACCACTTGTATATCTTGCCTAAGGTGAGACGGAAAAAGAGGACGAATGGTTCGATCAATTAATCGGGCCGACAACACTGCGTGGTCACTAGGCTTGCCTTCACGGCGACTGAAACGACTCCCGAGAATTGCACCCGCTGCATAAAACTTTTCTTCAAATTCTACTGAGAGTGGAAAGTATGGGAGGTTGGGTTGGGTGTGGTCGCTCATAACGGCGGTGCACAGAACAACAGTCTCTCCTAACTTCACCATGACAGAACCATTCGCCTGATTCGTTAAGTCAGTGTGTTCAACAGTGAGAATTTTTCCCGCCAGCGTTAATTCAAAAATTTGTTTCTTCATTATTGTTTTCTTATATCTGAGTCAGACACGTTTCAGATTTCAAAATGGAAATCTACGTACGTGCCAAACTCATGTTGTTGGTAATAAAGTGAGTATAGCAAAAAAATGAGCGGACTGTATTTTGACAGTCCGCTCATCTTTTAGTTTCCTTTTATTCAAGTAGATCAGTATCGGTTCCGACCACTTTATTAATTTGTAGTTTCAAAGGTGATGAAGATTTTTCTCGTTTGTGACCTTTAGCTTTTCCTCCTTTATATCCGATCAAATACTCGCTGGGGTTTTCATCAAGATCTATAAAATCATCAACTACTTCTTTAAGCTTTCCTGAAGCTGAGCGACCAAAGGTAACTGCTTCAACTTGGCATCCCTGACTTTTGACGTACTCTACGAGCGGAATAAAATCTCCGTCTCCGGTTACTAAAATTATGGCATCCACTTTGTGCGCCATTTTTATCGCATCAACTGCCATCCCCACATCCCAGTCAGCTTTTTTTGCACCTCCATAAAAAATTTGTAAATCTTTAGTTTTAATTTCAATACCAACTTTCTCGAGTGCGTCAAAAAATGCTGACTCCTCTCCCCCTTCGGTATTAACCACGTACGACAGCGCACGAACCAAGCGACGGTTCCCTAGCGCTGCATGCACCACGGCACCAAAGTTAACTTTAGATTTGTATAAATTTTTTGCGCTGTGATATAGATTTTGTGTGTCTATAAATATTGCTACTCGTTGATCATCATGTCGTATGACTCCCATATAAAATTATTGTTAGCTTCTCGTTTACGGTGAACTTCACCGTGAACATTATATTAAAAAACTTTCTCCTCTCTTTATTACTATACTCCTAAAACGACATTTGCTCCACTACAGTTGGTAGCGGAGCAAATGGATTAACGCTTAAGATTTAACCTCTTGATCAGTGCTTCGTAGGCCGCCTCATTTTTCCGTTTAAGGTATTTAAGGTGTGACCGTCGGTCAGCTACTAATTGAAGAAGTCCACGGCGTGAGTGAAAATCTTTTTTGTGTTTACGTAAGTGCGTAGAGAGATCTTCAATTTGTCTTGAGATAAGAGCTACTTGTGCCTCAGGAGATCCGGTGTCAGTGTCGTGACGCTTCACTTCTTTAAGGACATTTTCTTTGACTCGCTTTGTTAACATAATGATGAATATTAGTTACAGTCGAGTATAGATACTTCTCTAATTTTTATTGAGAATACCAGACTGCACTTTTAGTAATAACCTGCGAAGGTGAAAATATTATAGCATATCCTTTAAAAATTGCAAGCTATACGTTATGGTTCAATACCTTGTGAACACCACCTATATAATTAACTCATGTATACCAATAACCCCAAGATGCCAAAGATACGCCGTGATGCGGTTCTCTTCGCCAATAAACATGGCGTGCGGGTAGCTGCTCGGCACTATGGTTTTTCACCCGGAGCTATCTGTGCCTGGAAGAAACAAGCGGCGAAGATTGGTTTGCATCCAATACCAACGCAATCATCACGACCCCATACTCACCCGCAGACACTGTCTGATTCAGTCACTGATACTATCGTTGCCATCAGACTTGAGCATAACCGCAGTGCTGAGGTGGTGCACAAGCGTATTCATGACGAAGCTGGTATCACGGTCTCTCTGAGTTCAGTGAAGCGAACCCTCGATCGTCGCGGACTCTTGCGCAAGCGTTCACCCTGGAAACGGTTTCATCACTGTGCTCCGCGTCCGCTAGCTTTAAAACCAGGTGATTTGGTGGAAGTTGATACCATTCACCTTATGACCAGTCATAAAACCCGTATTTATGTGTTCACCTGTATTGATGTCTATTCACGCTGGGCCTATGCCCGAGCGTATGATAAAGCTAACACCTTGAACGCTATTAATTTTCTTAAACGAGCACAGGCAGAAGCGTTGTTCACCTTCACGATGATTCAAAGTGATAACGGTCCCGAGTTTAGTAACTACTTCACGCGAAAAATACCCACAGACCATAGACACTCTCGCGTCAGACGTCCTAATGATAACGCGCACTTGGAACGGTTTAACCGAACGTTGCAAGAAGAGTGTATTGATACCAGACGGCCAGATATTAAAACTATTAACACCGAGCTTCCCGAGTATCTGAAGTGGTATAACGAGAAGCGACATCACTTTGGTTTGAAGCTCGAAACTCCGCTTTCTGTGGTTAGGTGTTCACAAGGTATTGATTAGATAACGGCTATACACGAGAGTGGCACTCTTTTGTCAATGGCTGAGTACGTAAAGACAACGTGGAACATAGTCGTTAAGCCATTTTTTAAATGGATACATTTTTATACAAAAGTATTATACCCGGATTTAAAATTAGCGAGGCGTGGAATACGCCATGGGATGATTAATAGATTTGAGAATTCCCCAATGGCACGAGACTCATTTTGACTATAACAATGTGTGGCCCAAGCTGAGGTAACATTAAACGTATCTGAAAATTAATTATACAACTGATACTTTTAAAAAAAAGAAAAACCACTTTTTTAGGGTGGTGATCATTGTATGGTAGGGCGGGGTAGTTCCCCTGCCCCTACCTGGTATCGATAGCGTAACCAGCAGTCTTTAAATAGTAGCGAACATGTTATTCCCTCGTGTAAAAGTTCCTGACTATATGTACTAATAAAATACATTCGGTATCAATCAGTGCCTAATACACATTATACGAATCTTCTTCCTTAATTAACGCGTACGCAATTATTTCTCCTACTACAGATTGTTGATAGGGTTTTTGTTCGCAAACAAATTTTGTAATTTCAGCAGTGCTTGCTTTTTCCCACTGCTGCCAAATTTTTTTAATATGGGCCAACTCCTTTTTTGAAAGTGAAGCGAGCAATTTTTTAGCTGAAGCTCGAGTCTCTTCAATTTCATACATATGATAATCATCACGGTAAATTTGTTTGATATTGATCACTCCCCCTTGCTCCATTTCCTCGAGCAATCGAAAGTAAGAATCAGCTACCGGTCCAAAAGTAATCTTTCGGTAGGTAACATTACTCACACTGTTGTTGTTCGTGTAGTACCAAGCAAAGTCAGTCAGGTACAGTAAGTGGGCAAGTTTAGTTTTTTTAAGTGCAACTTTGCTACTCTTTGCTTCTCGTAGAAATGCTAAAATTAGTTCACGGTATTTTTCCAGATTTGGCGCAATGGTCTGTACTAGTTCATCAACAGTAATACCAAATAATTTTGTCAGTGCGATAGCTTCGGCCAGTGATAATTCCTTTGTGCCTTTTTCGAGAGCAACATACGAGGCTCGTGACATGTGTGTTGCTTGGGCGACGTCCGCTTGAGAAAGAGCTCGTTCATCGCGAAGATATTTTATAAAGTGGGCATAGGTAGTTTTCATGAACGTATTATACTACAGACTGTATAAAATACTAACTTTGCATGGTAATAAATTTGACATATTTTACTACATACATAAAAAAAGCTCCCGTTAATGGAGCTAGTAAATTTGTTAGTGATGCGCACACTTCTGCGCGCATCACTTTGTCTAAGCGGGAATCGCTTGCAAATTCTTTTCGGGCATCACATTTGCAATTTGATGAGTGAATAGTGAACCCTCTTCTGTCGTGCATAGACGATAGGTCTGTTCACCAATTAAATACGTGTCACCGATCATCACTCCTCGATCTTGTGCTAAATGCAAAAGCTCACTGCCGGTTAGTTTGTTTTGGTCTGCCATCGACGTACCTCCTTCTTCGGGGGCCTATCATGTCAGAGAATTACTATTTATGCAACTGAGTGTTCTTTCTATTTACAGTGAAAACATTAAATCTCAGTTGCGAAATCTGAAACTGAAAGATGTATAGTGCCGCCAATGAGCGTTTCTCCTGCAATAATTTTTTGTGCAATTTTTGCTTCTAACAAATCTTGAATAATACGATTGAGACCTCGTCCCCCGGCATGTAACGCGTAACTTTTTTCAACCAGTAGAGCGCACAATTCGTTAGATACGTGTACATGATAGCCCTGATTTAAAACTCGCGTCGACAAATCTTTGATTAGTAACTGCGCGATTAAGGTTAATGCGGTCTGCGTCAATGGTTCAAAGATGACAGTATTATCAAAACGATTTATAAGTTCAGGTTTAAATACTCTTGTTTCAATAATATGATTGATAACATTAGCATCGAGATTGGGAACTAAAGAGCGAATTGCAGTTGTCTTATTAATAAGATCACTGCCAGCATTACTGGTTGCAATAATAATAGTGTTACGAGCATTTACGTGTGTGCCATGTGTACTCGTAAAATAGCCTTCATCAAGAATTTGCAAGAATAGATCGTGAACACTTGAGTGGGCTTTTTCAAATTCATCAAGCAGTAATAAACAGTACGGGTGTTCTTGTAATTTGTCTGTAAGTGTCCCCGTTCCATTTTCATCACCAATTAAATACGTAAGCGTATGTGCAGCACTAAATTCAGACATGTCAAATCGAATCATCTTTTGTTCATCTCCAAAAAAAGTATGAGCCAATGCTTTAGCTGTTTCAGTCTTTCCTACCCCACTTGGTCCCAGGAATAAAAATGAACCAATTGGTTTGTCACTTCGCTCAATATCAACCCGAGCACGTCGCATGGTACGGGCAATTGCTTTCACTGCTTGTGACTGGCCCACTACGCGCGCACTTAAAATTTGTTCTAGGTTTAAAAGTTGGTCTTTTTCCTCAGGAGTAATAGGTCCTAATGGAATACCTGTTTTTTCTGTAAGTAAAGTCTGTACCATTGGTACTGTAATTAAAACGGTACCTGCTTTTTGAGCCTGCTTTGCTATATCATGAATTAGGTCAATCGCTTTTTCAGGCATACTGCCCTCAGTAATATACCGTTCGGCCCCTTTAGTTGCGGCAATTATTGCATCATACGTAAACATAACCCCGCGTCTATTTTCTTGCCTGCTTACAATTGGTTGCAAAATAGCAATTGTGTCAACAAGAGATGTTGGTTCAAGAATAACTTCTTCAAAGCGGTGTAGTAGTCCAATGTGTGGCTGAAGACTTCCGTGGTAATTATGAGAAGTGTCGATACCAATACAGTGTAAAGTGGGTAACCCCAGATACACTTCTAAAATATCAGGGAGGGAAACGTCAAGGTGAGCACACGTAGTAATACAGTGACTTACGCGAGGAATAACTATAACCTGGGTCCCTGCGTGTGCAGCCTGGTCGAGGATACTAATAAGGGCAGACTCAAATTCATATTTTTCATGAAAGGCAGACACTAAATGATCAATATCTAAAATTCGAAAACTAAGTCCCACTAATGCATTTAATCCAGAACCATGGACTACGCGTTTAGCAAGCGCCGTGATTAGCGTAAGAGCCCTAATCTCATCTTCAGCAACAATCATAATATTACTGGCACGATCACTTGCTAAAATCCTTTCCATGGTTGCAATGCGTACAAGTTCGGCAGGAGAATAGTGATCATCGTTGCCTAGGGGTAACGATACTGCTTTTGAAAATTGTTCTAAATTATACGCTACGCCTGTGGAAAGTGATCGCCCAATTCCAGTTTTGAGTGACAATCGGTCGCGACTCCACCATCGTGCTTGGCGCTTGTGTTCGGTATACCGCGCAAGTACAAATTGTAAAGCTCCAAAAAATGATTCCCGCTGCACACCCTTTTGAGACAGAAATGTAAGGAAGCTTTGATCATGTTCGTACAAATAATTTCCAATGTCGTATACAGTAGTTACTTTTTTATCGGTAAGGGGTATTGAATGAGCATCAATAAAGACGCGGTTGGTAGCAAGATAATTCTGCACATCTTCAAAAGTAATATTGCAGCGCACCAACACCTCAGCTCCCAGTTGAGAGCTAGAGAAACCAAACGTGACATCGGCTTCGTTACACAAAAGCAGCTGCGCAACTTCGTAAGTTATTCCTGACTGCTCTTTATGAGCGCTACTAATAATTGAGTCAAATCCTCGGAAATAAAAACTATTTTGGTAACAATACAAGAGCACCTGTTCAAGCCACAGAGCAAAAAATATTAATGCGGAGCCCAATAGTGCAGGGTCATAATTTCCATTATTAAATTCAGCACTAAGGATAAGACTTGCCGTACAGACAATAAAAAGTACAAAAAAACTAATCCGAAATGCAGATAGACTTGTGCGGCTTAAGATAGCATCATACGCAATCACACCACGGTAATGGTCTAGTTCTTGTTGGAGTGTTTTCATATTAAAAAAGTAAATACATACCGTATCCAAAACTAACGACTATAAGAAAAGGAGCAATTACAAAAAGTGCGTATATAATTGTTGCAAATATACTTAATCCCACTAGGCTAGTAATCCCCCAGCTGATTATAACTAATCGAGTGACTAAACCAATTATACGAGAAACAACGTTTATTATAATGTAGCCAAGCCAACCTTCGACATCAAACAGTCGAGCCCTCGTTTCAGTAATTTGTTTGTATGGAGATATAAGTGATTCCAGTAATTGCGGAATTGAGAAAAATTGCGTTAGAAACCACCAGAAGTTTTTATACACACGCACAAAAGAAACTAACGCAGTGGTGTAATGCCAAATGAGATAATCCCGAACGATAGTAAGGAAGAACATAGAAATCTATATTTACAGTATATCAGCCCATACTGCAAACAGTGCAGTCACGTGGTGAAAATTACCAACAATCAATAGGTGTTAAAGAATTATTCCGATAAGTTTAGAAAGATTCTGAGTTACATTAATTCTCTATCGAAGGAAAGGAGTGGTGTAGACGAGTGCAGTTCTAGGCAGGTAAGGAAAATTATTTGAGCCGTACTTTTGTACGGTGAAAAAAATTTTCTGCAGACTAACAACGAAATGCGCCGTATACGCCGGTCCTAGTAAATAAAAAACACCGTGGGCAATGCCCACGGTGTTTTTTATTTACGTTGCGATTATGCGCGACGTACGTTCGTTGCAGCCGGTCCTTTCGGGCCG
>JAYSSH010000074.1:0-8351 GCA_043720635.1 Candidatus Kaiserbacteria bacterium | reverse complement strand
TCACGTAAGGCGGGCCAGGCAATTTCGTGTTGCTTGGGACTAAGTTTAAGTTCATCAATGAATTTGGTAGCTTCTTGGACGTAGGGTTGTCATACCTCAAGCTTGGACAAAGTGCTACGACGTTATCGGGGGGAGAAGCCCAGCGGGTAAAAATTGCTTCCGAACTCTATCGCCCCCACACCCAAAAGACCATCTACCTTCTTGATGAGCCAACCATTGGGTTGCACTACGAGGACGTAAAGAAACTGATTGAAATTCTTCAGGAGTTGGTTAATCAAGGAAATACCGTCATGGTAATTGAGCACAGTCTCGATGTTATTAAATCAGCTGACTACGTAATCGATATCGGGCCAGAAGGTGGCGCCGGTGGTGGAAATATAGTGGCCAAAGGTACACCTGAACAAGTAGCGGACAATCCTAATTCATACACCGGTAAGTATTTGAAACTGCACTTGTAGTATACTTTTATTTGGACAAAGCAATGGAGAGAGTAATGCCCAGTCTCACTCAAACCCAGCTACCGTTCCTTCGTCGTGATATCGAGTGTGGACTTGTACCAAAAAAACATCCATCTGAATCTGTACATGCCTATCATATACGAATCGCTACGCTTTATGCCCTTGCCGTTCAACAGGTAGCCGATGAATTGCACGATTAGTGTTAATCGCCCCGTCACATTGACCGGGGCGGTTTCTGCGTTTTGTGGTACAGTATCGACGTTATGGATAAGGAGAAACTAGCCAAGCTAAAATTGCCAGATACACCTGGAGTGTATTTCTTTTTGGGTGCTCGGAAGGAGATTTTATATATTGGAAAAGCAACTTCATTACGGAATCGTGTCCGCAGTTACTTTGTCGATGATATTCTGGAAAAACGTTCACCCTTAATCATGCAAATGGTAGCGCTAGCTAAAACGGTTGAACATACCCTTACCGACAGTGTACTTGAAGCTTTGATTCTTGAAACCAATCTTATTCGTAGTCATAAACCCAAGTACAACACTAAAAGTAAAGATGACAAATCGTACAATCACCTGATTATCACTAACGAAGAATGGCCCCGAGTCCTCGTTGTACGAGGAAAAGACCTAACGGAACAATACACTGCTAGTGAAATCAAATATCATTTTGGACCATTTACCAGTGGTACGTTATTTCGTGAAGCGATCAAAATTGTGCGTAAACTGTTTCAATTTTATGATACTAAAGAATCAGTCAACTCTCCATTATCAAAGTTAGCTAAAGGAAAAATAGATTTTAACCGCCAAATTGGTTTGTACCCCAGTGATAATAATCGAGCTCAATATTTGCGCACCATTAGGCACATCAAACTCTTTTTTGAAGGAAAAAAACAAACCATCCTCAAAGAACTAGAGAAAGATATGATGAAAGAGGCTAAACTCATGCATTTTGAAGAGGCTAGTCGCTTAAAAAAGAAAATATTTGCTTTAAATCACATTCAAGATATTGCATTGATTAAAACGGAACATCACGTCTATCGGAATGAAAAAAATATGCGCATTGAAGCGTATGACATTGCCCACATGGCCGGGAAGGATATGGTCGGGGTTATGACCGTAGTTGAGGGCGGGGAAGCCAATAAAAACGAGTACCGAAAATTTAAAATCAAAACTATAAGTGATGCAAACGACCCGGGTGCATTGCGAGAGGTTCTGAGACGCCGCATGGAGCATAACGAGTGGCCGTTCCCCCAGATAATCGTAGCCGACGGTAACATCATTCAAAAAAACGCCATCGAAAGTGTACTTAAAGAATTTAATATGTCGATTCCGGTGGTAGCCGTTGTAAAAGACGAACGTCACAAAGCCAGCCGGTTAATTGGCCCGTCTGCGTTACTTAATCAGCACAAACTTGAAATTTTGCTCGCCAATGCTGAATCCCACCGCTTTGCCATCAATTACTACCGCAACATCAGTCGCAAACGCGCGTTGCAGTAACTTTAATATTCCATTATTTGTTTATATCAATGTAAGCAAACACATGTATATGAATACAACCATTGGGTTTATTGGGCAAGGCTGGATTGGTAAACACTACGCTGATGAATTTGAATCTCGTGGCTACACGGTAGTGCGCTACGCACTGGAGGAACCATATATTCATAACAAAGCTAAAATTTCAACCTGTGACGTAGTGTTTATTGCTGTTCCCACACCCACTACGCCAGCGGGGTTTGATTATTCAATTGTACGTGACGCCCTGACATTGGTTGGCACAGGCCAGATTGCTGTTATTAAATCCACGTTGCTCCCGGGCACTACTGTTGCTTTGCAAAATGATTTTTCTGGGATTACCGTCATTCATAGTCCCGAATTTCTCGTTGAAGCCACTGCCGCCTACGACACCGCTCATCCGGCTCGTAATATCATTGGCGTAACTGAAACTACACCAAAAGTTCTCGCTCAGGCGCAAACTATTCTAAAACTATTACCACAAGCTCCATACAGTAAAGTGATGTCGGCTACCGAAGCTGAGTTACTGAAATACGCCGGTAACTGCTTCCTGTTTAGTAAGGTAATTTTTATGAATATGGTCTATGACTTAGCCCAAGGAATTGGTGCTGATTTCGATACGCTCAAAGAAGCCTTAGTACACGACAAGCGCATTGGCGATAGCCATATGAGTCCTGTTCACAGTTCTGGCCGTGGCGCCGGCGGACACTGTTTTATCAAAGATATGGAAGCCTTTCGTCGACTGTACCAAACAGTAGAGCATGACGCCCTAGGAGACTCCGTATTAAAGTCTTTAGTTGAGAAAAACATTGACTTGCTCATGACTTCACACAAAGACCGAGAGTTACTTAGTGGAGTCTACGGTCATCCACCGAAACTTAAAAATTAAAGCAGTCAACACACTTGGTGTGCTAAAATATTCATATGTTAGCTACCCGTGTTGCGGTTGTAAAAGGCGGCCCTAGTTCAGAGTATGAAGTCTCCCTCGCTACGGGCGCTGGAGTTCGTGATGCGTTAAAGAAGCTCGGCTATACCGTCATTGATATTACCGTGGCCAAAAATGGTGAATGGCTCTTAAACGGCATGATCAAAAAGCCTGAAGTAGCGCTTGCCACAGCTGATGTCGTTTTTATTGCCATGCACGGATCATATGGGGAAGATGGGACAGTACAACGCATCTGTGAACGTTTGCACATACCATTTACTGGTAGTAACTCGTTTCCTTCAAGTGTCGCTTTTAACAAAGATACCACCAAACGAGCCTTAGCTCCGCACGCTATTAAAACTCCAAAACACATTAAAGTTAACAGCTCAATGCTTGAGGATCTTGATGATCTCACTCATCATATTAGTAAGTCATTTGGTCCTGAATACGTTTTAAAGCCAACCAGTAGTGGTTCCTCCCATGGGGTGATGATGGCTGACAATGCCGACATGTTACGTGTTGCTCTGGAAGAGATGGCCAAGGCTGATCATGAATTTATGATTGAAGAACGCATTCGTGGCCGCGAAGCTACCTGCGCGGTATTAGAAAACTTTCGCGAACAATCAGTCTATGTATTACCAGCCATCGAAATCATCCCCCCTGCCAGCCATGACTTTTTTGCCGCTGATGTGAAATACTCAGGGCAAACAACTGAATTAGTTCCCGGCCGATTTTCATTTACGGAAAAAGAAATAATTGCTGATATTGCAACAGCAGTGCATACCATCCTGGGCCTCACCCAGTACTCTCGTTCAGATTTTATGATCCGTGATGGGGAAGTGTATTTCCTTGAAGTAAACACGCTACCAGGACTCACTTCACAGTCGTTATTTCCAAAGGCAGCCGAGGCTGTAGGACTTTCCTTTGACGCTTTAATTGATCATTTGGTCAAAACCGCCCGCGTATAAATCTCACTATGGCAAAAGCCTTAACTCAAAAAACTATTAAAGCTAGTCTAGCTACACTAGATGCAGCCTGGGTACTTAATACCAAAGGCACTGCTATTGCTCGTGAGTTTCGGTTCCCAAACTACATTGAAGGTTTAATTTTTGTTAACAAATTAGCCGTTCACGCTGAAGTACTTGATCATCACCCTGATATCACGATGAAATATGGTGTCGTAAAAGTAACGGTAACCACCACCGAATTAAAAACCCTGACCGCACAAGATTTTGAGCTCGCTAAACACAGTGACACTATCTATACGTTATCCACGGAAAGTAAAAGACGACGCACGTATCGTCAATAATCTGCCGTATAATTATTCGTATATGAATCTAAACATTGAAGGCACAAAGCACGAAAAAGTAGTATTAGTAATATTATCGTACGTTTCAGGGTTCACCGCTGGCTTTATTATTTTTGGTATGACTGGACTTTCATCCGCTCGACCAGTAGAAAGTATCATCTACGAAGTTCCGCCACCAACAGATGTATCAATGAATATGGTAGATGAAGTCGCTGCGCCAGTCGAACCAGAAGCTCCAATGTTAACCGAAGAAGTACTGTACAAAGATGGTCGTTTAATGGCTAACGTAAACGGCGCTAGCGTTCTTCTTTCAGCGCAATTAGCAACCGTTGATGCTGAAACTGCCAAAACTTTTGCTAACCAAGGTGTGCACCAAGCCATTCCTAAATACCAAGCCTCAGATGATGCAAATTTTGTCTATTACTGTGAACAGCACTCAGAAGCAGATTCTTGCCTGAACTTCGTATACGACGTAGAAAACCAAATCATCCAATATGTAACGGTAGATGGTAAAAAGCTCGTCAGTACAGCAGAAACTGCCCAAACAGCCACGTGGAGTAACAACAAGCTAACAATCGGCACCTCCACCTCAATTGATGCCACAGCCCCGTGGAAACTAGCCAGTGTCCAATAAGTTATCTTGACTTAACGCCCTAAACTGCGTATTATACCCGCACCTATCAGTACAACTGAAAGTGAATTCTGGTCCTGTAAGCAAAGCTTTCGGGCCCGGCATTCGGAACAAGTTCAAAAGCTAGCTTTAGAACTTTTCCTCACTTGGGCCCGTAGCTCACTTGGTAGAGCGCTTCATTTGCACTGAAGAGGCAGGGAGTTCGAATCTTCTCGGGTCCACAATAACTGACCGCAATACGAAAGTATTGCGGTCATTATTATTGTGCGACCCGAGAAGATTCGAAAGACTGTTTCGGGGCCCCTCTGGGCCGAAACAGTCGGGGTCGAGCGAATGAGCTAGTTTATGAGTGTAACGAAATAAAATAGCCATGAGAGTGACCGAATCTTCTCGGGTGGGGTCGAGAGTACTTAGCAGAATTTATACGGAGTATAAATTATGGTTAGTAACTCGTGACCAGCGTGGCAAAATCATCTACCAACTCTAACCACTGTAGCCTTTTTATTACGTGGACCCGAAGTGATGTGTTACGACACATCACGTGAAGATTCGAAGCCCGATTGAGATATTTTGAGAGCGTAGCGGGCAAAAATATCCAATTGGGGTACTGGTTCTGTATGCAGAGCATTCTTTCACTGCATTCGCATCATAAATAAAAGTAAACTTTGATTTAGATACTCATTTGTGAAAGTAAGAACCGAATCTCCTCGGGCGGGGTCGAGAACACTTAGTAGATTTGGAACGAAGTGAACAAATATACTTAGTGATTTGTGACCACCGTGGACCCGAAGCAATGTGCATAGGCACATCACGTGAAGATTCGAAGCTGTTGGCAGCTAGATTGCGAGCTTGCGAGTAAATATAGCGACAACGGGTACAGGTCGTGTAACGACTGAATCTTCTCGGCCCTGGTACAAACTCCCAAATTTACCCCAACCCACGTTCTATAATTATAGATATGGCAAAAACACCCCAAGGTAGACAATTTTTAAAAGAATTAGCAACGCAATTAAAACGATTGCAGGAAGAACTTGCATTAGCAAACAAAGCCGAAGGCAAGGACGATTACATCAACGTCAAACTAGGAAAAGATCAAGCCCGATTTGAACGGGTAAAGGTAGAAGGGGAGAAAGACAAAGCTTTTGGTAAGTTCCTTATTTTAATTGAAGTAACTGCAAAAAAGTCTGCCGTATTTCTCCCATTATCAATTGCCTCTGGTAAAAAAGCCACCGGCTTCATGTACCAAATCGAAGGTACCGCTGAAGGAGTAATCACCACAGCCGACGTCACCGTTCGTGGTAAAGGTATATCCCAAGTAACCCTAGGCACCCTCCTCTACGCTAAAATCCCCACCGGCATCACGGCCACCTTCCGTATTCAGACAACCATAAGGGGCAAAGCCGGCAAAACGTACAAAATCATCATCAACCGCATCAACTACAAGCTAGCGCTAACGGATGCCCGCTACCAGCAATATCTAAAGCCAATAGTGAGTGATAGTGTGAAGTTGTCGTAATATTCTTAAAACGTTAATATTGTCGAATTTAACCCTCCATTAACGATTCTTAGGGAAATTTATTCCTTTTAATAGGAATAAATCAATAAAATAGTCAGATATAGTGTAAAGTTTTCGTAAAAGATTAAGTGCTATAATTTAGCTGATACATGAAAATTAAACCAACTGAAATCATTGCGAGTAGTAACTTAAGTGAGTTTCTGCTATATACGACACCTAACGGGAAAGTGAAGGTAGAGATTTTTTTGCGTGATGAAAGTATTTGGTTAACTCAGGAAAAAATTGCCCAGCTATTTGGTGTGCAGAGACCAGCCATTACAAAGCATCTAAAAAACATTTTTTTATGTGGTGAATTAGATGAGCTGGTGGTATGTTCCATTTTGGAACATACCACAGAACATGGTGCTTTGGCAGGTAAAACTCAAACGCAGTCTATAAAATTTTATAATTTAGATGCAATTCTTTCTGTTGGCTATCGTGTTAATAGTACCCAAGCTACGCAATTTCGCATTTGGGCTACTGAACGTTTACGTGAGTTCATCATCAAGGGTTTTACCATGGACGATGAACGACTAAAAGACCCACGACAAATCTTTGGTGTCGACTACTTTGAAGAGCTACTAGCACGTATTAGAAACATTCGTTCAAGTGAGCGACGAATGTATCAGAAAATTACTGACATATATTCCCAGTGTAGTGCTGACTACAATCCAAGCGAAGAAATCACCAAGCATTTTTTTGCTACTGTACAAAATAAACTTCACTTTGCCATTACGGGTCAAACTGCTGCCGAGATAGTTTATTCTAGGGTAAGTAGTGCAAAAGAAAACATTGGACTGACTGTGTGGAAAAATGCACCAAAGGGTGCGATCCGAGAAACAGATGTAGTGATAGCAAAGAATTATCTAGAAGAAAAAGAACTCGATCATCTCAACCGCATAGTAACCATGTATATCGACTACGCTGAAATGCAAGCCGAGCGTGGAGTTATCTTGTATATGAAAGACTGGATCAGCAAGCTCGATGCTTTTTTGCAATTTAATGAACAGCAAATACTATCTAACTCAGGAAGAATTAGTCATGAAGTTGCAGAAGCGCTAGCTCTTGGCGAATACGAAAAATACCGTATTGAGCAAGATAGAAACTACATTTCCGATTTTGACCTTGAGGTAAAAAAGATTTTACTGAACACTAAAAAGAAACCAAAGAAAAAGAAAGGTTAATATGCCCCTAGAACAAATTCTGCTAGCCATACTAGCCGTCATAAACATCTTTACCTTCCTGGTAATGGCAAACGACAAAAGCAAATCAATTCAAAGTAACAACCCCGAACGCACCCCAGAGGGCGTGATCTTCTTCCTAGCCGTTGCTGGAGGCAGCATCGGCATCTACTCCGCCATGATCCTGCTTCGCCACAAAACCCGAAAATGGTACTTCCAGATTGGTGTTCCATTGCTTTTTCTTCAAAATGCAGCTACAGGATACCTAATTTGGCAATATATTCACTTAAATTAACAAAATAATATTTTCTCAAATATACAAAAGAGTAATCATACCGGTTGCTCTTTTGTGTATTAAATAAGTCACTACCTGTTATAATTAATTATGGCAAACCTTCAGAATATTCCAAAATTTGAAAGACCACGTGAGAAATTAGCTAAATATGGTGCTGGGAAATTAACAGACGCTGAACTTTTGGCAATTCTGCTTCGAACTGGTACGAAAGAACTAAACGTATTAAAGCTAGCTCAAGCAATTTTACGTAAGTTTAAGGATAAGCAAATTGTTAAATTGACTATTTCAGACTTGAAAACGATTCACGGAATCGGGACGGTAAAAGCTTCTGAAATAATTGCTTGTTTTGAATTAGGTAAGAGAATGCTGAAAGATAAAAAGTCCGCTCTGCTCTTAACACCGCAAGATGTCTGGGAACATATGGTTGATATTCGCTCGAGTAAAAAAGAACATTTCGTCGTTTTTTATCTTGATACCAGAAAC
>JAYSSH010000073.1:0-8418 GCA_043720635.1 Candidatus Kaiserbacteria bacterium | reverse complement strand
CTTGTATGGCGTATCAATGGAAGCTCCGTACATAGAAAGTAATACTAATTCCGTTAAGGTCATGACTGCGCACAAGTCCAAAGGACTTGAATTTGAGGTGGTGTATATCCCCCATCTTCAAGATAATAATTGGGGTGGGGGGACCAACCGGACGTACTTCACCATACCCCTGCAAAAAGTGGTCCTTGACGAAATGGATAGTATTGATGATGAAAAGCGCTTGCTGTATGTTGCAATGACCCGTGCCAAAACTGCGCTTCATTTTTCTTATGCCAGCAGTAACACGAGTGGAAAAGCCTTAGTGCCGAGTCGGTTGATTACTGAAATTGATGATACACATATTACTTCTCAAGGTAAGGAAGTATCAAGTGACTTTAACCCTATTGATACGCTAACGCAAGATGATGTTGGGATGCAGCTTGATAGTAACTTTATTACCTCAGTGTTACGTGACCGTGGCTTTTCTGCAACTTCATTTAATAACTACTTAAAAAATCCCTGGGATTATATTTATCGAAATGTATTAAAGATTCCTGAAGTGCAGCCGGCGCATATGCAATTTGGTACTGCGGTTCATAGTGTTTTAGAGTATGTCACCAAATTCCAAACGCAGTCAGGTTCGTTCCCGAGCGATACCGTGATAAAACAAAAACTCGAAACAGCGTTGGGTCGGTTGCCACTTTCAACCAATGAATTTGTGCGCTTGCTTGATAAGGGGCTACTCGTTATCTACCCGTATCTTGATCATATGAAGCAAACCCTTACGGGAACTTCTAAAGAAGAGCTCAACATAAAAACATTTTTACCGACAGGTATCCCCGAATTTCCAGAACTGCTGTTAACAGGGAAATTAGACCGAATTGATATTGATGCCCAGGGTAAGGCAATTCAGGTGCTTGATTACAAAACTGGTAAACCAAAAACGCGTAATGACATTGAAGCAAAAACGGCTAGTAGTGATGGCGCGTACAAGCGACAGTTGGTGTTTTACGCGCTCCTCCTTAAATTAAATGGTGATGAGCGCTACCAAACCTCTACCTGTACATTGTCGTTTGTAGAGCCTGACGCCAAAGGCTTGCTTCATGAAGAGACGTTTACTATTACCGACGCTGAAGTTGAAGTGTTAAAACAAGAATTAATCGAAGCAGTTAAAATCATTATTAAAGGTGATTATTTGAAGGATCAAACATTAGCAGAAACCAGTAGCTACCCTCACTATATTTCGTTGTTGCGTTCTTAATCAGTATTGAGGAAAGATAATAAAAAATCCCCGACATTGCTGTCGGGGATTTTTAAGTTTGAGTTTAGACTACGCACCTTCACCTTCAAGTTGTGATACCAAGTTGTCAATAATTTGCTTCACTACTGGGTACGGCTGTGCTCCGTTTATCACTGCTTGTTGTCCCCCGACAGTTACAACCGAGTAGGGAGTTCCTTGCGCTCCGGCAGCTGCGCCTTCAGCAATTGAAGCGTCTACTTTATCCTTGAATTTGCCACTATCCAGACATTCGGCAAATTTAGCTTTATCAACGCCAGCTGTACTTGCAAATTCTGGCAAGCGAGTCATGTTGGTCGGAGCATTCACATCACGTTCACTAAAGATTAAATCAGAGAACTTCCAGTACGCGTCACCGCCACCAAGGTCGCCCACACAGTAGGCAGCTTCAGAAATTCGAGGAGCATTTGGGTGCAATTGTTGTAGCGGGAATTGCCGGTAGACCCAGCCCACTTTACCAGTTACTCCGTAATCTTCCATAACCCGGGTCATTGTCTCATGGAAACTTTTACAGAATGGGCAATCGTAGTCAGAATACTCTATGACGAGAATCGGCGCATTTGGGTTACCGCGGATATAGTCAGTGTCATCAACGGGACGAACGGTGGTTTCGGTGGCCGTTTCAGTTGGAACATTATTTACTACAGTTGCTGGTGATGAACCAGTTCCACTAAAGAAAATAGCTGCAGCAATAAGTCCAAAACCAATAACAATCGCAACGGGGATTGCTATCGATGGGGGGTTAGATTGAGGTTGCATAACGTAATAAAATGATTCTAATTAATAGTGCACAGACGTCCACTTCCCTAGATTATACACTACAAAATGGAGGACCGTGGGGACTGTGATATACTTTTGTGGAAATTATGACTATTTTTGAAGCCATTATATTGGGATTGGTCCAAGGTATTACCGAATTTCTCCCGATTTCTTCTTCCGGGCATTTAATATTAATTCGCAGCCTCCTTGATATGGAGGTAGAGGGAGCGCTCGCCTTTGATGCTGTATTGCAGTTAGCAACCGTCTGCGCAGTAATGTATTATTTTAAAAATGATTTGTGGCTTTTAACCCAAACAGCCTTACGCAAATTAGGCCGGTTACCGGTTAATCAAAAAGAACTGACATTACTCAATGCTTTACTTATTGGTACTATTCCCGCGGTAATTGCTGGATTGTTTTTAGAGTCCACCATGGAAACTTTGTTTCGTTCGCCAATTTTGGTGGCCGGAGTGTTGGTAGTGGGGTCATTTCTCTTTATGTACGCTGAATGGGTGTATAGCAAAACTGTCCCGCAAAATGAAATGACCATTAAAAAAGGTTTTCAAATTGGATTGTTTCAATGTCTGGCATTAATCCCTGGGATGTCTCGTTCAGGCGCATCAATTGCCGGTGGTATGTTGCTCGGGCTAACCCGCGGGGAAGCAGCTCGTTTTTCGTTTCTCTTAGCGATTCCAATCTTGCTTGGAGCCGGTGCTAAAAAGTTAATTGATCTTATTCAAATTGGGGGAGATGTATCGTGGGGAGCATTAGTAGTGGGGTCGTTTGTAGCGTTTTGGACGGGGTTACTGGCGATTCATTTTTTACTGTCGTTTGTACGGAGGAATTCTTTGTGGCCGTTTATTTGGTATCGGTTACTACTGGCCCTGTTCGTAGCCTACACCGTCTTAGTGGCTTAAGGTCGGCAAAATCACGTCATCTACTGCGTTGCCCCGCAAAAAAGTTTTTCACCGTACAATCAGTACGGCTCAAATACTTTTTCTCTTGTTCCTTACAGGAACTGTCCACTCATTGGGTATTTTTTCAAAATCCCTCAATGAGTCTTGCACAAGCTAGACGCTTGCTCACCTTGTAGCTAACGCAATTTTCCCAACCCTATATAAACGTCTAAAATTACTTCATCTGAGTTGTAGCCTGCACAATACCGCTCTCTCCGTACAAGGAGTACGGCTCGCAAAAATTAACTTGCGCGCCTAGCATCTAAAGCAATTTTAAGCGTTTAGATTTACTCAGATTACTTTATTTGTAGTTTGAATTATTAATATGAAAAAGGAGCGGGGGGCCGCTCCTTTTGGGGTTATGTAGTGGTAACACAATCGTAGTTTTTAGATCTCAATTTTAGTCGTTTGATGAACTGTTTGAAACAAATATCGAAGGGATCTATCGCGATTAGTTCTGCTATGATGTTTGTAATAACGATCTGCAACCTTTTATTACCTGCTGAAGCAAGTACTTCGGTAACGTTTGAACCATTGCCTACAAAACAAGTGGTGTGTTGAATGGCGTTGTTACACTGGTTACAAATACTTTTGATATGAAATTTAATGGTGGCTTCAATGTCTTCCCAAGTTGGTTTGTCAGACCCGTTACCATTCTCACTGCTGTCAAGCATTTATAGTCCCCCTTTTTATCTTTTGGTATGCTATCGCACAGACTAATTTTGTCAATTAGAATAGCAAGGAGTGGGTCATGGCTGAGTCTTCTTTGATCATCCAGGTTGAAATGTCTAAGGGGATTTCGCGTTTTCGGGCGCCGTCTTTGAATTTTACGTGACCGTTCTTCATGGCGTAGTCAAAAACTTTCTTGGTTACTGTTACGTCTTGTTCGCAGTACTTTTTAATTTCATCAATTTTTCCTTCCTTCCACCAACGTACTGCTTGTAGTCCATTTGATGATTTTTTTGCTCCAATGGTAGCTTCCGCAATACTATCAAGACGTAACCGTCGTCCGAGCGAGGCGCGAATTGATTCTAAAATATCAATACTTTTTATTTGGGTTAAATCACCCGGGTAGTATTTATTTAAAAGGGGAATGTCAAAGTGGTTACTATTGTATCCAACAAGCGCATCTGCTTGCTCAAGGAGTGGCCAGGCTTTTGCGATTTCATCCACAGTTACGGTGAGGTATTTGTCAGTCGCACTGTCATAAAAAGACCCTACTGATATATCAAGTGCTGCGGGGTCGCTACTACCAACTTCTTGAAAAATGTTCTGAGTTTCTAAGTCGAAGATGATGTAGCGCATATTACAAAAACGGAAAAGCTTAAGATGTCCATTATATCACGAGTGCTCAAGATTGCCCGAGATGCGCGACGGGTGGTGAAAAATATTGTGAGGTGTGCTTTCTGCACATGGAACAAAATTTTTCGCCACACAACAAGGCAGATTGGGTGATATTGAGTGCTTTCGAAGACTACAGGTCTCCGTCTGTGAATTTTTTAAGGATGTCTTCAATAGTACCTTTAACTTCCATTTCTTCGTTAAGGTTCTTAAGCGTGTAGGTATTTTCTCTGATTTCATTTTCTCCCACTACAAGCACGTAGTTCACTAACTTTTCGCTTGCGTCACCGATTTTTTTGCCGAGTTTTTTAGTACTGATGTCGGTAGCCACACTAAGTCCTGCAGTCTCGCGAAATTGCATGGCAATTTTTTGTGCTACTAAATTTTGCTCGGGGTCCATGGGAATAACCATTAAATCTGGTGCGGTGTTATTTGCAGTTATTAAATCGTGGGTTTCTAGAAAATCTCTCATGGTGACGTCACCCATACCAAAGCCAATGCCGCTAATTGCTTCACCACCAAACATTTCGGTTAGATTGTCATACCGGCCACCACCTAACATAGCGCGATTATTTTCACCTGACACATCAAAAATTTCAAATATTGTACCGGTATAATAGTTAAACCCACGCGCAATGGAGCGATCAATTTTAACGTTTGTAATACCAAGTTCCTTGAGTCCTTCGACTATTTTATTGGTATCAGTCGTGTCTCCTCCAGAGACTAAGGTATAAATTTGTTCAATAGCATTGGTGTTATCGACAATTTCGCCCAAAGCAATTTTGTATTCAGTGGCAGATATTTTATAGAAGCGGTCATTTAAGCGCGTGATAGCGTCTTGCGTTTCAATATCTGTTATTCCATATTCACTATATTTACTCCGCATCTCAGTTCGGTCGTTAACACGTATTTCAAACAAAGAAGGGTCGGACCCAAAGTTTAGAATTACTTGTGACGCTAAGGCTATCATTTCGACATCAGTCGTAAAATCAGTCGCGCCAAAAATATCGCAGTTTAATTGCCAGTGTTCACGCAGTCGTCCTCGTTGAGGGCGTTCGTATCGAAAGAGATTAGGAATGGAATACCAACGAATGGGAAAAGATAGTTCACGGCGTTTGCCTGCTACCATCCGAGCTACCGTTGGCGTCATTTCTGGACGCAAGGTTACCTCCCGTTCACCACGGTCAATAAAAGTGTAGGTTTGTTCATTTACCATCTCCTCATTTTCAGCCCCTTTAGCTTTATATAAATCAGACGGTTCAAGGACCGAGGCATCGTACCGTTCAAACCCAAAACTTTCAGCCGTCTGGCTCCAGACATCAAAAATATACCGTTGTACGGCCATGTCTTGTGGGTAGAAGTCGCGCACACCTTTATAGGAGTCAGTTGATTGAATTTTGTCAGTCATAATGGGTTGATTGTAGGGGAGGAACCCTTAAATGGCAAGTTCAGCCCGTTAGAAATAAATCGATATTTAGGGTAATTAAATATTTTCTTTATTGTGGTAGTACAGATTAAACTATCAAAAAATGAGCAATTATTTCTAACAGGCTTAATCAGCTAACGGAATGTTTGTGCTGAGGGTTTGCAAACGGGTGTCCATGGCGGTTTGAATGAGAGCCTGGAGTTCACGGGGGTCAGGGAGAAAACGGCTTTCAAAGTTACTTTCGGCGGCCGAGGCCGTTTGAGCACGAACGGTACCATAATTAAGGAGAGTCGGGATTAGTCCTTTAATTGAGACTTTAATATCTTGTAATCGCTCCAGACGGAAATTACTTACTTTGCGATTAAAAAAATTTACTTGATCAATGACGATAATCCGTCTGTCGGTGATTACCCAGAGATCAAGATAATAGTGTGTCCACGCGGTAGCGGTGGCCATAGAGCTCATAAGGAGCCAGGCGGACAATCCAAATATAATTATCGGAGTCTGAGTTTCAAGAAAATTAATAATAAGCATTTCTGGTGGGAGAGCCAACGCAATCATTAATCCAAAAACGGGCATTAAACCAAAAAAGACAATCACAAGTAGTTCTACAGTAATTACAAACCAATGTTTACGCACTGTTTTAATCACTGCTTCGTCGGGCTCAAGTTGTATTTTTTCAAATAACATATAAAAATTAAATAATTAAAATACTTAATCCCATCAGTACCAAAAGAGGTATGGTAATAATGAAATAGGCTAGATAGGTTTGGATTGTAGCAGATTTATCAACGGAATAATTTTGCCAGTGATAGTAAAACACTATAGTAAATACTACGTATATAATTACAGCGACATAAAATATAACAGTCGTAATTACATTAAACGGGATGGATAGGGAGGGAATATTTTCCATATCTTCTATTGTGCCATAGTGAGCACACTAAAACGAGGGACTCCGTACTGGTCAGGGTGGGTAATTATCGAAAATCCATAGGTATGAGCAAGGGAATTAATAGCGTCTACTTGAGCGGGTTCATGTTCAATCCATAATTGTCCGGAGGCTAGTAGGTATTGGGGTGCGTGCGAAATAATTTTAGAAATGAGTTCCATCCCCGCCTCACCACCAAATAACGCAAGATGTGGTTCGTATTCAGTAACATTGGCATCCACAGTGTTTGCACTAGCATCTATATATGGTGGGTTAGTTAATATGAAGTGAAAGCGTTCACTGTCTGGAAGTGCAGAAAATAAATCACCACCGAGCACTTTGTATTTTTCACTATCATTTATGATTGTGTTGGTTGTTAGATTTTTTTCAATCGTAGGAATGTGAGCCGGGTCGAGTTCAACAAAAGTTACCCGAGCTTCAGGCACCGCTTTAGCGACCGCCACGCCAATAACTCCACTTCCCGCACACAAATCAAGTACCGTGGGTTCCTGAGCCAAGTTCGAGGTCTCGCCTCGAACACCTGAGCCAAGTTCGAGGTCTCGCCTCGAACTTGGGGATTTAATGGCCGTAATGGCTTGTTCGACCCAATATTCGGTTTCGGGGCGGGGGATGAGGGGGTAGGAGTCGAGGTGAATGGTACAGTCAAGAAATGGTGCGTGACCAATGAGGTAGCTTAGTGGCACTCCGTCTTTAAGCTTCGCACAATCAATTTCGAAAGCCTCGCTTTCCACGCCTCGATATTTTTCTTTGAGCAACCAACTAATTTCGTTATTCATTCTTACTACTGTGCCTGTAAAATGTTATAATGTCCACCATGTCAGATAACACTAAGGTTCCGATGTTGGAGATTAAGAATTTGGTTAAGGTGTACAAGGGAGGGAAGAAAAAAGATGACAAGACCGCCGTTGATGGGATAAATCTCTCGATTCCAAAGGGGGCATTTTTTGGGTTACTCGGTCCTAACGGGGCGGGGAAGTCGACGACCATTCACTGTATTACCGGAATTGCCCAACCGACTACCGGACAAATTTTAATTGATGGGGTTGATGTGGTCGCTGACTACAAACTCGCTCGTACCAAAGTCGGACTCTCCCCACAGGAATTTAATGTAGATATTTTCTCAACACCGACTGAACTCATGGATTATATGGGTGGCTACTATGGTATTCCTCAGGATGTAAAAATGAATCGCATCAATGAATTGATTAAACAATTTGATTTGGAAGAACACCGGAACGTTAAATTTCAAAAACTTTCAGGCGGGCTAAAGCGTCGGGCGATGTTGGGACGAGCGTTGGTGCATACACCGGATTTACTCATTTTAGATGAACCAACTGCTGGGGTAGATGTTGAGCAGCGCCGTGGATTGTGGGCATACCTCAAGGAACTAAACGAAGGTGGGAAGACTATTATTTTAACGTCTCACTATTTGGAGGAAATTCAATATTTATGTCGGGACATTGCAATTATTAATCACGGAAAAATAGTGGCGCAAGGTACCAAAGAAGAGTTTATGAAGGATGGTAAATCAATTGAAGAAGCGTACCTCGAGGTTATTAACGAATCAGACAAAAAATAGTATGCAAAACCCAGAAAAAAATAAGATGCCCGGTAGTTCTGTGGTGGATGAAATGCGAGGCGCGCAAGAATCTGCGACTGAGGCGTATCGCGTATACGACGATGAGCAGGTGCGCAGCAGCAACAAAGC
>JAYSSH010000072.1:0-8424 GCA_043720635.1 Candidatus Kaiserbacteria bacterium | reverse complement strand
TTTTTCTCAAGATTTTCTTTATGACCAAGGAGACTAAAGCTAATTTGGCAACCGCGGTCTTGGACCAGATCATTAGGGTCGCTTACTTCCCAAGTGCGGGGAATTCCATGAATGTGGGCATGAATGGTTGCTTCATCGTGTTTGCTTAACCGTTCTTCCCATAATATAGCATCATCAGGAGTGAGGGCATGATTACCATTTTGTCCTAATTTATAACAAGAAAGACCGTCAGTTTGCCACGCTATCTGGCTACAAATTGCCCCTGATACAATGATAATGGTATGTGGGGTGGTTGAAAGCACTGCTTTTAAGTCAGTACTAATTTTTGACCGGCTCCGAGTAACAGTATTATCGAGGTCAAAAAAAAGATGCATAGTGTATACAGGTCATTATAGGGTTACTTTTGTTTCAGTCGGTACTGATACCTTTTCTGGTGTGTTCCGTGCGTAGTCGTCTTGGTAACGAATAATATCGTCTTCACCGGTATAAGTACCGGTTTGAACTTCAATTAATACTAGCGGGCTGGTACCTTGATTGGCTAGACGATGCACGTGCCCTTGAGGAATGTAGCAACTTTGGTTAGGGTAAAGTATCTGATGACCAATGTGGTCTGGTTGTTCCACTGTACGGATTTGCAGGGTAGCTTCACCCTCAACTACTACCCAGTGTTCACTCCGGTGTTTGTGACTTTGCAGGCTCAGGCGAGCGCCTTCTTTAACAATTATTTTTTTCACTTTATAGCTCGGTTTGTCCTCGAGTACATAATAAACGCCCCATGGTCGATAGCCAATTTCAATATAATCTTGCTCCTGCATTTCCTTAGGAATGATAGCGAGTTCGGCAGTAAGTTTGGCAGTATCCGCTTGGTTGGCGACCCGATTAACATACGAAGAGCTACTGTATATTTTTGCTCCTAAATTATCTACAATAGCGACACCAAATTCTTTAAGAATAACTGCTTCGGGAATTTCGTGGGCAAACCGGTCGCCACCTTTTGTAAATATGATTTCGGTTATCTCCGGACGAGCCGCAAGTTCGATGAGTGTTTGTCGCAAAGTCTCGCACACACTACTATCGGTATCTACCGAAAGAATCACTCGATCAACCGCTTTCAGTGAACGGACAACATTCATGCGAAATTGTTCATCTTGAAATGATTCCGCGCCTCGTTTCATTTTTGCTTGGGCATCATTATTGACAATAACCCAAAGTTCATCAGCCAGGGCTTTTGACATGTCAAAACATTCGATATGACCGGGATGCAGTGGATTGGCGTATACAGAGGTGATGGCAATTTTCATGTATATAGAAGTGTTTAATACTATTCTTTGTATAACAATAATAAGCTAAATTTGGTTACAAGGCAAAATCATTTTATAACTAATGCGGGGACGTATTGCCGGCAATTTAATGCGTGGAGTTTGCTATACTAATAGCATTTATGGATAGACTTCACGATGTTCTGCATTTAGTGGTAGTGTAGTCGGTGAAAGTGCGTAAATCAAAATACTGTGAAAAAAACAACCTCTAAAGCAACTTCCACATCAAAAGTGTTCATTTACCAGACAAAGTCCGGTGCTTTGGAGTTGCGTGGCGATTCTAAAAATGAAACAGTCTGGGCTACGCAGGCTCAGATTGCGGATGTTTTTGAAATTGATCGAACAGTTGCGACAAAGCACATCAATAACATACTTAGTTCTAGTGAAGTTGATATAAATAACAATGTGCAAAAAATGCACATTGCTAACTCAAAAAAGCCTGTTAGTCTGTACTCCTTAGATATGATTTTAGCTGTTGGTTATCGTACAAATTCAGCAAAGGCTATCGAATTTCGGCAGTGGTCGACAAAAATACTTAGGCAGCACATTGTTTCTGGGTATAATACCATCAATCGCACTCGCGTAGCGAAAAATTATGATGAATTTATGGCTACTATCGGTAAATTACAGGCAGTTATGCCTACTAGTACAGTAATGGATCCTAAGACCACACTTGATTTAGTGCGTCTGTTTGCAGATACTTGGTTTTCGCTTGATGCCTATGATAAGGAATCGTTAGCGCCAGCAAAAGTAAATAAGAAGAAAGTAAAGCTCACTGCAGAAGAATTATACGAAAGTATTGTAATTCTTAAAACCGAGTTAATGAGAAAAGGTGAAGCTAGTAGTAATTTTGCCCAGGCAACGTAATCGTGAGGCACTTGAGGGAATTATTGGAAATATCATGCAGAGTTTTGGAGGAATAGAGGTGTATCCTAATATCCAGTCAAAAGCGGCTCACTTGCTCTACTTCATTATTAAAAACCACCCATTTGTTGATGGTAACAAACGTTCTGGTGCGTATGCCTTTGTGTGGTTTTTACAAAAAACAAAAGTACTCAACACCAATTCTCTTACCCCAACTGCCCTCACTATCTTAATTGCCGAAAGTAATCCCAATGACAAAGAAAAGATTATTGCCTTAGTGACCACCCTGATTGCTGGCTAAAAATACAAGAAGTGCCTATACGGTGCTTTTTGTTTTTTGTGTTACGTGGAGAATAAACAGAAAGTCACGCGGAAGAGTTTGCTATACTAATTGCATTTATGGATAGACTTCACGATATTCTGCATTCAGTTATAAATCATATGGTTCCTCACGAAGGAAATGATTACCGACCACATTTGTTGCAACGCGGGGCGATGGTGATGATGTTACTGTTCATTATGGTGTCATTTTTAGCGGCAAATTTTCAGGCATTACTATGGCAGTCTTCAGATTGGTTAGTGGGGGCAGTCCTGCCGGCTGTGGTGGTTGATTTAACCAATACAGAACGTAATGCACTAGATTTACCGCAATTAACCCGAAACGTGCTGCTTGATCAAGCGGCGCAACTAAAAGCGGAGGATATGGCGCTCAATAGCTACTTTTCCCATAATAGTCCGACCGGTATTACTCCATGGCATTGGTTTTCACAAGCTGGGTACCCGTTTGTTCATGGCGGCGAAAATCTCGCGGTGTATTTTACTGATTCTAAAGAAGTGGTTGATGCCTGGATGAATTCCCCTACGCACAGAGCTAACATTGTGGGCACACAGTATCGAGAAATAGGCGTGGGAACTGCCAAAGGAATATATGATGGGTTTGAAACGGTATTTGTAGTGCAGATGTTTGGCACGCCTGCTATCGCACCGGTTGTGGCGGTTGCTCAAGCTCCTGTACCAGTTGTTGTACCGGCTGCACCAATTGTGGCGATAGACTCAGAGCCAGAAGAGACTGTTTTAGCACTGGCAGATCAGGTAGCACCTCAGGTGGCGGGAGACACAACGGACGCGCCCCGGACGGTGCTCGCAGTCCATTCAATTGATAACGAGACTGCTGTCACTAACAAAGACATGACTGTAACGGAAGTGCCGGCTGAAAATGGTATATCAAAAGAACCAGAGCAGACGCCGGCATCAGCACAAATGCCTGCTGAATATAGTGCCCCAGAAACCGAAATTCCTACTGACCTTCCGGTTGATAGTCGACACGTGATAAGTCTGTATTCCGGACTCGCTGCTTCGTCAACTAATTTAACGCCAGCGGCGTATACTAAGAGTGACACCGTCCTGAAGGCGCCGACCATGGCAGCTTTGGCAACTGAACCCAGTACACTGTTGCAGTTATTATATTTAATCCTCGGCAGTATTACGGCCCTCGCGTTATTCGCCTCTGTCATCCTAGAATGGCGACATCATCGTCCTGTGCAAACAATGTATGGTTTGGCCTTGTTGTTGGTTATGGCAGGATTGTTTTATATTCATACCAGTATCAGTAGTGGGGCAGTTGTGATATAACGTACGTATGAAATTAAAAGAGACGCGCATTATCGATGTTTTTACGAGCGCTTTGCCAGTCTTGGCGCCTATGCGTATTCCTTTATATAGCTCCTCACCAGCGGCTGGATTTCCTGCTCCGGGAGATGATATGGTCGAAAAGTCACTTAACGTACATGATTTTTTAGTAAAACATCCGGTCGCTACTTTTTTTGTACGAGTAGAAGGAGATTCAATGGAAGGGGCCGGTATTTTTTCGGGAGATATATTGGTAGTGGACCGTAGTGTGGAAGCGGTAACTGGGAAGATTGTTGTAGCAGCGGTGGGTGGAGGCTTGGTAGTCAAGCGATTAGCGAAGCTTGAGGGGAGTATGGTATTGGTCTCAGAGAATGATGCGTATGAACCCATTAGGGTGGGAAGTGATGAGGAGTGTTTTGTTTGGGGGGTGGTGACCGGAAGCGTCCGCCAATTCTAATAAAACTTCCAGAAATAGCGCATTGCGTTGTCGCTGCTGCGGTACTTTTCCTTCCGCCGTACAAGAAGTACGTCTACAGGAAAAGTCCTTGCGACTCCTAGCACTGCATCCATTTCTGAAAGTCTTATGTGTTATTTGTATTTACTGCACTCGTTTGAACGAATTCAATTAAGTTATTTATGAAATTATCCGATACAGTTTGCATTATATAAAACAGGCGCCTGGGGGTGGGGCGCCTGTGTGGTTGTTAGCGAACGTCGCTGGTGGCTGATTTGAATGCTTCTTCATTTTCATGATTTGTATGGTGGGGGATGGCTGGTTTTGGAGTCGCCTGGTGAAGGCGATTGAAAATCGGGTCGTAGGGTAGCGGAGCGAGTATTTCTTCGTCCAAACGGTCGACTGGGTCGCGACGCGGCATGTGGTTTCCTCTCTTGGTAGCTGTTCCGCGAGTTATAACTATGATTTTTATAAAAAAGTAACGCTTCCGGTGACGGAAGCGTTAATGATCTGGGAGGGGAATGAGTGGGGCGTTAGATGGAGGTTCCATTAAATGTGGGAGTCTCAAGCGCCTCAATCACCATATGAACTCTTTCTTGAAAGGGCTTGGCTGGTCTATCATTACTTTTGTACAGTATTTCGAGATTTGTACACCGACTCCTTATCACGTCTTTGATGAGTTGACGTGCCAAATCAACTGGCGGAATCTCTTCTGACCCTTTGGGTTTCAGGTGTCGACAATAGATATCGTGCACCCAAGCATCATCTCGATCTAGCTGAACAGAATTTTTTGTAAAAATAGGCTCGTGAGCGTGAGCAGTATCAAACATTGAACTCTCTCCTTTGCTATACTAGTACTAAGAACGTATTTTCAGCATTATACAAGAATTATTAAAAAAAGCAACTGTTTAGCAGTAAGAACTAATCACGTAAGTCGTCTCTATAAATATGATATCAACCACATCAAACGTTCTTTCAATTATTACTAAAAACACTGTTATCACCCTAATTGCTACTAGTTTGATGCTTGGCGCTACGCCTGCGTTTGCTTCGCATAGTAATACTAGTAGTAAAGCCACGACCCCTACCTACGCTGGTGAAGTGGCAGGCTGGTTACCGTGGTGGACTGATAGTGCGGGGATTAAAAGTGCAACTAAAAATATCAAAAAACTCGACACCATTTATCCGTTTTCTTTTGAAGTAGATGCCAGCGGGCAAATTGTTGATAAGGCTGGGATGGGTGATAAAGAGTGGCGAGATTTTATTAAGCTCGCTAAAAAGAACAAAGTAGAGGTGATCCCTTCCATTGCCTGGTTTGATGGTGATCAAATTGGTGCTGTCATAAGTGATTCAGATAAACGGGAAGACCACATTGATGATATTGTGCGGCTGGTAAAAAAAGGGAGATACGATGGTATTAATATCGACTACGAGGGTAAGAATGCTGAAAATATTAATGATTTCTCTCTTTTCCTTAAAGAGTTAAAGAAGGAACTTAAAGGTAAGTTGCTCACCTGTGCGATTGAAGCGCGGACACCAGCAGTTGATTTATATACAGTAGTCCCTAATCCCCTTACCTACGCTAACGACTATAAAGCTATTGGGCAATATTGTGACCGGATTGAGCTCATGACCTACGATCAACAGCGAGCTGACCTTACCCTTAACAACAAACGCGCCAACACTGGTCTACCCTATGCACCTTTGGCTGATAAGGAATGGGTAGAGAAGGTGATTAAGCTTGCTGTTGCTGATTTTCCTAAGGAAAAGGTGCTGGTGGGAATAGCGACCTATGGACGAGCCTGGGATATCACTATGACTCCAAGTGGAATTCAAAATTACACCCGCGTGGCTAGTTTAAACCAACCAAGAATTAAGGAGCTGTCTGAAAATATCTACAAAACTCCTATTGGCTACAGTGTCGGTGGTGAGGCGGTCATGAGTTACTTCCCGGAAGATTCTATCTTCAAAATCCTCAATTCCCTCCCCGTTCCCGCCGGAACTCCAAAAGGATATGAAAATATTGCCCGAGCTCAACTTTTCTCTACGATGGCCAAGACCCCAGTATCGGTTCGTTTCATTAACTACAATGATGCCGTCTCAGCTCAAGACAAACTTAACTTAGCGGATAAGTACAAAGTACGAGGGGTGACTTTCTTTAAGATTGACGGTGAAGAAGATCAAAATATCTGGAAACTTTTCTAAGAGAGAGTATAGAATAGAGAAAATAGAAAATAGAAAATAGAATATAGAATATAGAAAATTGAATAGAGAATAGAAAAACAAACCCCAACCCCAACAGTAACACTGTTGGGGTTTGTTAATATTCCATTTTTTACAATTCTATATTCTATTTCAAACGCGGTATAATAACAGCGTGATGAATTCTAAATTTGACGAAAAAGCTCAGAGTAAAACCGCGTTTGTGGGGGTCATCGATTGTAATAACTTTTTTGTTTCTTGTGAGCGGTTGTTCCGGCCGGACTTACATGGTCGCCCGGTAGTAGTGTTGTCATCCAATGACGGCTGTGTGGTGGCGCGCTCCCAAGAAGTAAAGGATATGGGCATTGTGATGGGGGTGCCAATATTTCAGATAAAGGACATGGTAAAGGACAAAGGGATTGTAACGTTTTCTTCACATTTTGCTTTGTACCGTGATATTTCGAGCCGCGTGTTTGCTGTGGTTAAAACCTTGCTTCCTACAATGGAATTGTATTCTATTGATGAGGCGTTCTTTAAAGTAGAGGCTGTTACTAAAGGAGAACTGGAGGAACGGTTACGAACGATTAAAATTGAAGTTGAACGACAAACTGGTATTCCTGTTTCGCTTGGGGTAGCTGCTACTAAGACACAGGCTAAGTACGCCAACCGATTAGCTAAAAAAGCAGGTGGGGTGTGTGTCCTTGAGAAAAATGATTGGGCTACCTTGGCACCGACCATCCCGTTACCAACTATTTGGGGAGTGGGGAGGAAGCTCGACCTGCGGTATAAAAAAGCAGGTTTGCACTTTGTGCAGGACTTGATTACTGCCCCTAAGCCTTTGGTAGGAAAACTTTTTGGTATTGTGGGGTTACGATTGCAGGCAGAACTCTCGGGCGTAAGCGTATATCCTCTGAGTGACGTAGTAGTCCCACAAAAGAGTATGGTGAGTTCCCGTTCGTTTGAAAAAAACGTGACTAAACTCGCGGTAATTAAAGATGCGGTGGCGTATCACACGAGGCAAGTAGTCGCTGATGTACGGCAGATGGGCTTTAAAACCAAATATATTGGGGTGATGTTAGGCACCAGTCGTCATGGGGATTATCTCTTGCGTGGGGGGAGTTTAATGGCGGAAAATCTGAGTCCAACCGATGATGTGGTGGCGTTACTAAAACAAGCGTTTGCTTTGGTCGATCAACTGTATGAACTAGGCGTACCGTACAAAAAAGCCGGGGTGTATGTGGGGGGATTTAGTCCTAAGACGCTCGTCCAACCGTCGTTATTCGGTGGCGATAGGCAGTTGCAGGTGAGTCCGCTTAATGCGGTATTAGATACTTTTAATACGCGCTACGGACAGGATATAGTAACGGTTGGTACCCAAACCAAAGAGCGGAGTTGGCTGTCAAAGTCAGAACAAAAATCACCGGCGTATACGACGCGCTGGAGTGATTTGGCTACCGTGCGGACATAAAAAATGTCTTAGCGACAGATGTACTTGATGTCTTGAAGTAAATACATTAATGATGTCGCATCAATCCCTATATAAATAACGGTTTGCTATAAGTACTACGCGTAAGACAAAAAGGTTATACACACGGGTAAGAGAGACAGTCTTCAAGAAGATTTATATACTGTGTTCAGATCGGTTGAATTAGGTGTGTTGGTACAGGCTGAATTTTTTTCACTACGTACCTACGCACCGCTCCACAAACATTCGACCGAGAAGTGTTCATTGTAGCGAAAGCTGCGACTACACAAAGTTATTTAATAAAAATAAAAAATTAATATGTTCAAACATTCAACCTTTACCGTTGAATCTTTGCACCGAGTGGTCGCGATGCTCGTTGCAACAGCTGTCGTGGTATGGTCAGTCGGTGCATTCAATAGTGCACAAGCTGCTAGCCTTTCAGCAATCAGCAACACTTTATCAGACTCAGACGTCAGTGCGTTGTCAAATCA
>JAYSSH010000071.1:0-3283 GCA_043720635.1 Candidatus Kaiserbacteria bacterium | reverse complement strand
TGTGGGATTTAAATATTAGTGGCACACATGCGGTGCTTGAGTTCTGGCGGGAGAAAAAATGTAAGCTGGTGTACGCCGGGTCTTCCACCAAGTTTGTTGTAGCGATGGAAGAAGGGCAGGTAGATGGCCGTCATCGAGCACCGTATAATTTTGCCAAAGCGGCTAACTCAGAATTAGTGCACAACTACGGACGCTGGTATGACCTCCCGTATTCAATTGCGTATTTCTATAACGTGTATGGTCCGCGTGAACGGGCGGGACAATTTAATGGGGGCTACGGTACGGTGGTAGAAACATTTAGACAGTGTGCACTTAATGGGACATCATGCACTATCAATGGTGATGGTACCCAAACACGAGCGTTTACGCATGTGTTTGATACCGTCGAAGCCCTCGTACTCATTTCTGAAAATGGAGGAAGTGAAGAGTATGCCATTTCTGCAAAAGAAGTGTATTCACTCAATGAGCTCGCTAATATGTTTGGTATTGAAAAAACCTATGCTCCGGCGACACACTCAACCCGATCTTCTGGTGCGGACGACACGACAAATCTCGAAGCGCTTGGTTGGCAGCAGGAGTACCAGCTCACTGACTACGTCCGTACAGCACTTGCAAATAAATAATTTTTGTGGTTTAATACAAATAGAAAGAACATTAACAACCTATAACATATAGGAAGCTACAATGGACTACCATAGTGAAACGTTTGACTTTAACGTCACTGCGCTTACTGACGAAGAGTTGCTTGATCGACATCGAAATCAGACTGAGATTGCTCGACTTAAGGAAATCGGCTTGAGACAGGCAGCAGAAACACAACACATAGAAGCCGTCGAACAAGAAAAGCGCTTGAAAGTATCGCTACCTCCACTCGAAGGTGGTGTTAACTCAGTCCTGTTTCGTTGCAAAACGCGATGGTATCACCAGGTGGTTGATGTTGGTCATGATTACACCATTTTTGAAAAAGGCCCACATCATATTTCCAAATTCAATCAGTCGATTCCTAAAGAAGTCCTAATCTTTTGGACTCGACACCAGCAGATCGAACTGTTTGACTATTACGAGATCTTTGCTGGTCGCAGGGATACTGATTCGTACCTGGTCGGGTATATCGGCACAACGTGTTACCTGTTAGCCTGTTGGAATATCAAGAGCCCCCTGCGTCCATTTGAAGAAGTAATGGCGGACGCTAAGTTGCAATATCGCAACTCACTGGTTGGAAGATTTCATCGCTGGTTTGCCATAGCCGCGTGAAATTACTGGCTGATCCCTCGGGTCAGCCAGTTTTTTGATATAATAAATTTTATGATTCAAAAAATTCTTATCTTTTCGCTTGCGTATTATCCAAGTTTTGTATCTGGAGCGGAAGCGGCTGTTAAAGAAATTACCGATCGTATTGTGCCTTCCGACATTACCTTTCATATGTTGACGCTTCGGTTTGATGCAACTGCACCAACAATCGAGCAGATTGGTAACGTCACGGTGCACCGAGTGGGTACGGGGGGAGGGCGGTTTGCTAAAATATTTTTCCTTTTTCAAGCAGCCTTTGCAGCCAAGAAATTACATACGACCGAACAGTTTACCGGCATGTGGGGACTGATGACGTACATGAGTATTCCAATTACGTTTGCTCGATTACTCGGATTAAAACTACCCTATGTGATGACACTCCAAGATGGTGACCCGTATGGCAAAGTCTTTAATCGTACATCGATAAAACCGTTTGTGCCGTTTATTGATAGGGGATTCCGTAAGGCAAAAGTATTTCAAGTTATTTCTGATCATTTAGCCAAGTGGCCAGCGACACGTGGGTACACTGGTCCTGTTATAAAAATTTATAACGGTGCCAACCCGGCTGCCATCAAAGAAGATTCATATAGTTCCCAGGAAATAGAAACGCTTAAAGTTGAACTCGGGAAAAAAGCCGGGGAAATTTGGTTGGTGAATACAGCGAGGCTCGTTCATCAAAAAGCGTTTGATGTCATGATTCGTTCGCTTACCTATTTACCGAATAACATTAAGTGTCTGGTGGTGGGTCAGGGTGATGAAGAAGTGATGTTGAAAAATTTGACCAAGGAGCTCGGTCTAGAAGACAGAGTTATTTTTACCGGACAAGTCGATCGGGAAGTAGTGACAAAGTACCGTTTGGCTTCTGATATTTTTGTGATGCCGAGCCGTTCTGAAGGATTAGGAAATGCTGGCCTTTCCGCTCTCGCGTCCCGATTACCGTTTATCACGACAGCGGTTGATGGGTTGGCTGAATATTCGTTTGCGACTGATACGGAAAATCCGTATGGACGAACTGCCTGGGTGGTTCCCGTAGATGATGCAAAGGCCATTGCGGAGGCAGTGCAAGATATTATTGCTCATCCAGAAGAAGCGAAGCGGGTAGCGGATAATGCCCGCACCATGGTTGTTGAAGTATATAATTGGGACATTATAGCTAAAAGGATGCAAGCAAAAATTTTTAACCAATTACAATAATTCTATGACCCGAACTGAATCAGCGTTACGACTCGCACTTCGTGCTCACGCTACCCAAACGAGAAAAACTGATGGTTCACCGTATGTCATTCATCCGATAATGGTAGCGCACCTCCTTACCCAACATGGTACAGGAGAGGATGTTATTGTGGCGGCACTGCTTCATGATGTATTAGAAGATACCACAGTGACGGCTGATGAAGTTAAAACAGTGGGCGGGGAAGGGGTATTGCAAATTGTTGAGGCGGTTTCTGAAAATAAAGATCTGCCGTGGGAGGAACGGAAAGAAGCCTATGTCCAGACTGTTGTTCGTAGCGGCGAGTCCGTGTGGCTCGTGTCAGTGGCAGATAAAATCCATAATGCAGAAAGTTTGCTTAATCATATTGCTCTTGCGGGAGATGAAGCGTGGAGTGTGTTTAATCGAGGAAAAGAATCTAAAATATGGTTTGAAACTTTGCTTCATACCGAGCTGTCAAAGGTTTGGCAGCATCCACTACTTGACCGGTACGGTGCATTAATTGAAAGCTTGCAAAAATCCTAGTGAAGATTTTGTTGACGTACTTTTTCATCGTCGCTACGTAATGTGTCACGTGTCGACGTATAGTTCCCAACGATAGACCTATCGACTCGATGATTTTGTAATTCAGCCTTTAATACTTCATGCCAAAACTCGATTCTGTTTTGGTTTAAGAGTAATAAATCACCCGAGCTATTTTTAGTGGCGTTCGTATAGTAGGAGATAATTTCAATGAGTCGATAGATCCGCATGAGTTGTAATGACTCGCGTTCTTCTAAAGAA
>JAYSSH010000070.1:0-3291 GCA_043720635.1 Candidatus Kaiserbacteria bacterium | reverse complement strand
GAAAAAATAGTAGTGATTTGCCACTCCAATCTTGACGTGACCACCACCACCCTCGGATAACTGGCAAACTTTTCTGGGCAGCGTAGTCCAGGAGCTTGGGTGAACGCGACACTATGATTGGGTTGTACCCATGCTTAGATAGTTCAGTGGCGATAACAACAGGCACACGTTCACCACCCCCAAAATCATAAGGGAAAGCATTCCGGATGAGTAGAACGGTTTTGGACATTGTCTTATTGTATAACCGGGTGTGCCCAGGGGGCAAATTAGTGTAAAATATGGGACAAGTGAAGTTACTGCAACCAACACGTATTCAATACAGATATTCTTTGATCTTGCTCAAGCAACTTGTTATTACTGACTTTAAGTTGCGGTACCAAGGCTCGGTCCTAGGCTACGCGTGGTCGCTGTTGAAGCCGCTGTTCTTATTTGTAATTCTATATTTAGTTTTTGTTGAGGGCTTAAAGTTGGGTAGCGATATTCCGCACTTTCCTATCTATCTATTGTTTGGAATTGTGTTGTGGAACTTTTTTGGGGAAATGACTAACCAGAGCTTGGGGTCAATTGTTGACAGGGGAGATTTAATCCGTAAAATTCGAATACCAAGGTGGATTATTGTACTGTCCAGTAGTATTTCAGCGGTTATCAGCCTTTGTCTGAATTTACTCGTAGTAGCCGTGTTCATGTTTTTTAATAATGTAGACCTCACACTTAGTGCCTTTTGGCTGCCGTTCATAATTGCCGAGATCTATCTTTTTTCACTGGGGGTCTCGCTTATTTTGGCGGCGGCATTTGTAAAATTTAGGGACGTTAGCCATATTTGGGAGTTAGTCTTACAAGCAGGTTTCTACGCAACACCTATAATCTACTCACTGGCGGTAGTAAAGAACGAGACAATCCAAAGGCTCATGCTTACGAACCCTATGGCTCAGGCAATTCAAGACGCCAGAAGTGTGCTGATTACCAAGGAAACCATTACAATAGCAGAAGCTTTTGGTACTGGGTTAGCACGCCTCGCTACACTCTTACTTGTTGTTATAATCTTCGTCTTCGGAGTGGCCTATTTTAAACGTGAATCAAAACATTTTGCGGAGAACTTGTAATGTCTGAGCCCACGATGATACACGTATCAAATGTATCCAAATCATTCAAACTACCTCATGAAAAACACGGATCTATAAAGAGCTTGGTGGTAAATCGATTTCGAGGCTCACGTTCGTTCGAGAAACAACAGGTCTTAAAGGACATATCATTCGACATTCATAAAGGTGAATTCTTCGGTATCGTTGGTAGAAATGGCGGCGGTAAGAGCACGCTATTGAAACTTTTGGCTGGAATATATCTACCAGACAAAGGCACAATCCAGTCGAGCGGCAAACTTGTGCCATTTATTGAGCTGGGTGTTGGTTTTAATCCGGAGTTAACAGGTCGTGAGAACGTTTTTTTGAATGGTGCGTTACTCGGCTTCTCGCAAAAAGAAGTAGACGGAATGTATGACGACATCGTCGAATTTGCCGAGATCAAGCGGTTTATGGACCAAAAACTAAAAAACTATTCGTCTGGAATGCAAGTCCGTTTGGCATTTTCAATTGCAATCCGCGCAAAGGGCGATATTTTGCTACTCGATGAGGTTTTGGCTGTTGGAGACGAGGCCTTCCAGCGTAAATGCTTGGATGTTTTCGAGACATATAAAGCCGAAAAGCAAACCGTAATTCTTGTTACACACGATATGGAAAGCGTTAAAAAATTCTGTAGCCGCGCTATGTTAATACATAAGGGCAAGATCGTTGAAATTGGTAATCCCAAAATAGTTGCCGAAAAGTACAGTGCATTAAATCAAAGAACTATTGATCAAAGTCTCGACAAGGATACTGCTAGACGATCTGCAAGCAAGTACCTACAAGCCAAGGTCCTAGACCAACAGATGACAGCTAAGAACAGTTTTGATACAGGAGACGCGTTGTATGTCGACGTACAGTGGGAAGGCCTAGATAGTAATCTCATCGAAAGTCTTGGTGTAAACATCTTCAAGCGGAGTGGTGAACATGTAACTGGTATAAATTCTAGAACGAGCAAACACAGTAAGAGATGGATGGAAAAAAGTAAAATTGGTTTGGAATTCAATCTAAATTTAGCGCCAGGCAAGTATTATTTATTGTTAGAAGTGTTCGGTCACGACGGGGTTGTACTGGACTCGTTACTGGAGGGTCCAGAGTTTAGTATTAAGAATACCACCATGACTTGGAGCGGTCTTACACAGTTGCAGCACAGTTGGCGCGAAAAGACGTAGAAGATCACTCGCACAGCGTATAATCAGTAAATGAGAATTTGATCCCAAACTAGGAGAAACCGAAATTATGAAAGTAGCAAGATGTTTATACTGCAATGGAAGCAGGCTAACCTACGTTACGCATAGATCTGATAACAACGGTATCTTGCGATGCGAACGTTGTCGCGTGATGATGGTAGAAAACATTAGCGATGATACTGAATCTTTGTATACCTCAGATTACTTTGAGAAAAAGGAAGATACCAAAAGTGGCTATACTGACTACCTATCGTCCCCAGCAGCCAATCTCATGGGTAAGTATGGATTCACGAGATTATTTGCCCGACAACCAGGCCGACACCTTGATCTTGGTTGTGCGGACGGTTCTCTGATAGAAATATTCAAAGCTGAGGGCTACGACTCTACAGGACTCGAAATATCTCGAGATGCGGTAAAAATAGCACAGACAAAGGGTTTGGACGTCAGCTTCTCTCGGCTACACTCATTTCCGACCGACATCCAAAAGTCTGATGTTATAACTGCCTTTGATTTACTTGAACACGCAGATAAACCAGGTGCTGTGCTTAACCAAGTGTACGCAAATCTTCAAGAGAATGGGTATTTTGTTTTCTCAACTTTATCGGTCCAGAATAATGATCCGTCCGACTATTGGTTTAACAATTCTCTTGAACATTACGTGTACTACAACCACGAAAGCCTTACTAACATTTTGAGTGAAGTGTTTGGAGCCGCTAACTTTGCATTTGTAGAAATCGAGATTAATGGCGTTGCTGAATTCTGGGGGTTTGCAAAAAAGGGTAACTTGCACACCGAGGCAAAGTATATAGACAATATCGCTACGGGTGGTTTTGACAAAAATGATGCTGACGGTAGCTTTCTTGTCTGCCTATTTTATAACCAGCTATCTAAATTTTCCGAGAGCGCCGCTATAATTTCTTATTTTGAAAAAAAATGGGAGATCACCCGTTTTATACAAGCAAAATTTTATAATTATTACTTCC
>JAYSSH010000069.1:0-8767 GCA_043720635.1 Candidatus Kaiserbacteria bacterium | reverse complement strand
TAATATGAAAATTCTCTTGGCGGCGGGTATTTTTCCTCCGGATATTGGTGGGCCAGCCACCTACGCCCAAATGCTTGATGACGAGCTACCAAAAGCGGGGATTGACGTCACGGTAGTGCCCTATGGGTTAGTGCGTTCACTCCCTAAAGCTATACGGCATCTGGCATATCTGAGGCTACTCTGGAAGGAATCTAAGGGGTGTTCGGTAATCTACGCGCTTGATCCGATGAGTGTGGGGGTGCCAGCGCGAATTGTAGCTGTGCTCAAAAGGAAAAAATTTGTCGTGCGCTTGGGGGGTGATTATGCGTGGGAGCAGGGAGTCCAGCGCTATGGCATAAACGATACACTTGATGCGTATACCGCCCATCATTCACTACGACCCCTGCCTGTTCGATTCATGGCGTGGTTACAAACATTTGTGGTAAGGGGTGCACGGGTCGTGATTGTGCCAAGTTCATATATGCAGGGGATTGTGAGTAGCTGGGGAATTACCCCAGAAAAAATCCGAGTTATTTATAGTGCTTTACATCCGCTTGCTCCCTTAGACGATAGGCAAATATTGCGAGAGGATTTTTTATTTACCGGTCTAGTTATTTCAAGTGTTGCGAGGCTTACTCCCTGGAAGGGAATGCGAACATTAATTGAACTTGTAGCGGAGAGAAAGAAACGTGGGGAAGTAATTACCCTTGTGCTTGGTGGGGATGGTCCCGAGCGTCAAGCACTTGAGCAATTAGCGAAATCACTTAAGGTGTCAGAGCAGGTACGTTTTGTGGGAGCACTCACACGCGACGCAATGGCAGCTGTTGTCTACGCGTCAGATATTTTTGTTTTGAATACTGCCTACGAAGGGTTGTCGCACCAATTACTCGAAGTCATGGATATTGGAACGCCAATTATTACCACTAACATCGGAGGTAATCCTGAGTTACTCACTGATGGTGTTGAGGGTATACTCGTGGCAGTAAACGACCTTGAAGCCATTGATGCAGCGATTACCAAAATACAGTTAAACCCTAGTGTGGGAGTACAATTTGTAAACGCCGCCAAAAATCGCGTCACCTTTTTCAAATCCAACACCGTTATAGAAGAGATGGCAAAACTATTTAATACCCTTACTTAATATGCACGTTATAGCTATTTCATACGGACGAAATTTGTTTGTCGCTTCTAACCCGGAACGAGCACGAATGAAAGCCTGTGCTAGTGTCGTAGAGTCTTTGCATGTAATTGTGTTTGCGCGTACTAAGGAAAATCTTATACCAGTTGAAGATGGAAATTTCTTTGTGTATCCAACGGGCGGTAGTACAAAATTGAGCATGGTGGTACGGGGATTTTTTCTCGGTAGAAAGCTATTAAAACAACACCAATTTAAAAATATTGCGATTACTACCCAAGATCCCTTTGAGGCTGGACTCGTTGGGTATTTGTTAGCCGCACTGTTTCGGGTACCGCTTAATATTCAAGAGCATGGCGATTTTTTTAGCAGTCAGTATTGGAAAAAAGAATCATTATTAAATACCATACGCTACCCGTTAGGTTTGTTTATTTTACGTCACGCTACAACGGTACGGGTAGTTTCAAGACGTATCAAAAATACCTTACTACAGAAGGGAATTAAGGAAGAGGTAATTCGTGAACTGTCGGTGGCAGTCCCCGTAGAGAAATTTTTAAACGCACCACCTTCCGCTAGAGCACGTGAGTTATTTGCCAGTGATGCAATTATTGTGCTCTCAGTCGCGCGCTTTGTACCGCAAAAAAATCTTACTCTTTTAATTAAATCGTTTGCCGGCGCGTATAAAAAAGAGTCACGATTACGGCTGCTCCTCATTGGTGAGGGTCCTGAGAAATCAAGACTAATACAATTAATTGCTACGCTTTTTCCTCAGAATACTTCAGAAACTATCATAAAAATAATCCCCTGGACCACGGATGTGTCAACGTATATGAAGAGTGTAGACATGTATGCGTTATCTTCTAATTATGAAGGCTATGCCCGGGTGCTTCCTGAGGCTATGGCCTCAGGGCTACCAATAGTAACTACAGACGTCGGGTGTGTCGGGGAAGTATGTTTGCACAATACCCATGCGTTGGTAGTATCGGTTAATAGTAAATCTGCGTTTACTGAAGCGCTTGTAACTCTGGCGCAGAACAAAGAAATACAAAATAGTTTTAAAGAGTCTAGTATTAAGACTATGGAAACGCTCGCTTTAGAATCAAATAACTATCCCGAAAAGTGGCTAAAAGCCCTTTAATCTAAACATATTTTGCTTATTTAAAAACAACCTATGCTATAATTTTCGCATTATGTTACACCAAAACACTGTTGATTTATTACATGATGAAGCTCGTATTAAAGTGCTCACCCAAGAAATTTTAGATAATGGATTTATACGAGTCCCTAATTTTTTTGACCAAGAAACATTAGCAGCTCTCCACACAATTGCGCGTGATTCTAATTTCCAAAATAAAAAATCTGAACAACTGGACGGCACCATTATTTCTACCATTGGTCATTCACCAGAAATTGTGACGTTGAGTCAAAAATTCCATGACGCTCGGTGTGCAATTACGGGAGAGACAAAGGTGGTATTAGATCCCACTAAACAAGCCGTGGGAATGGCGTATAAAAATGCTGCCAACGAAACTAATATAGAAACGGCGTATCACTATGATGGCGCTTATATCAACATGCTATTTGCCCTACAAATGCCTGATAAAAGTGAAGTGGGTAATGGAAACTTAATTTTGTTCCCAAGCCTTCGACGAAAGTATGGTGTCAGTGTTGCCAAATTGGTTTCTCGTATTTTGAGACATTCTAAATTAGCCCGCAATCTCTATGGGTACAAAGAAGTTATTTATCAGGTAGACGCAATGCATATATTCTTTGGTGACATTTCTTTCCATGGCGTTGATCCAATTAAGAGTGGCGAAAGGACTGTAGTAACTATCAATAGTCACTGGTAGTTATACCCCGGTAATGAAAATACTGATCATAACCCAGGTTTTAGATACTAATCATCCAATACTGGGTTTTTTCCATCGTTGGGTGGAGGAATTTGCTACTCAAGTTTCTGAAGTGCATATTATAGCGTTGCAAGTAGGGGAGCACCATTTACCAGCCAATGTATTTGTGCATTCCCTCGGTAAGGAGCAAGGACAAAGCCGATTTAAATACTTGTGGCGTTTTTACAGTCTGATTTGGAAAAATAAAAAAGAGTACGATTCTGTGTTTGTGCACATGAATCAGATTTATGTGATTCTCGGTACACCTCTGTGGAGATTATTAAGAAAAAAAATAGGGCTTTGGTATGCTCACGGTACAGTCAGTCGTTCGCTTAAAATAGCCGTGTCTCTCACTGATATAGTATTTACTTCGACTCCTCAGGGTCTACAAATCGATACTCCAAAACGAGTAATTGTTGGACAAGGTATTGATATGGAATTGTTTTCCTACAAAGAACGTACTCCAAATGAAATTCCACATTTTATAGTCGATGGTAGAATTGCTCCTTCAAAACATATTGATGTGTTGCTCAGAGCATGTGCATTGGTACGAGATAGTGGCCAAAAATTTACATTCACTATTGTAGGAGCACCAATTACCCTTGAAGAACATGCATACGCAAAAGAATTAAAAGCGCTAATTCAAGAATTACAATTAACAGAATTTGTACGATGGTACGGGGGAGTGACACAGGCCCAATTAGTGCCACTACTCCATGAATCTGATATCTATATCCATGATGGAGCCACTCAAAGTCTTGATAAAGTACTGGTTCAGGCAGTAGCTACCGGCTTACCAACTATATCTTCAAATAGAGCATTTGCAGTTATAACTGACGGTATTGCTCCTGATTTAGTATTTTCAGCTCATGATATTGACGAACTAACCAGTAAAATCAACAGAATTGTAGCTTTGTCATCACCGTTAAGAAAAGATCTAATACAACCATTAAGTCAAAAATTCAGATCTGCTTTCAGTATTGAGCAATTAATATCTGGTATAATAACTCAATATAAATAATAAAAATAATTATTGTATGTTTGCGTATACTTTTTCTACTGAAAAAAATAATAAAACAATGTTTCCCCGAGCAGCTATATTAGTACTTTCAGGATTCATTTTATTTGCTTTATCTGTCCCAAATGTTTTAGCAGTGTCACATAATCCTGAATTTACTTTTAATGCCTCCGGAGATAAATATGTCAATATAAGTGATGCAGAACAAACTGGTTTAGATATAACGGGAGATATGACTATTGCTATGTGGGTGAAACCTACAACGTTATCTGGACACATGATATTAGCGTCAAAATGGAATCATGTTGAAAAAACTTCTTTCTTATTTTTTCTTGAGGAGGGGGGTGTAGGAATTGCTTTAAATTCAGATACCAGTGGATATGGTTATAAAGTTTACCAGATGCCCCATGGTAAAAATGCCAACGAATGGTTTCATGTTTCAATAGTGTACTCCGCGGCTAATGGGACTACGCAATTTTTTGTTGATGGTCAATCGATAGGTATTTCTAGTGTTAATGCTATGCCTAATAGTATTGCTAATACTGATGCTGACTTCGTAATTGGAGGGAGAGATAATAAAACAAGTTTTTATGACGGTGCTATTGATGATGTCCGAATATGGAGTCGAAGCCTTACTAGTGTAATGATAGATGATTTGTATCAAAATCCTAATAGTTTCAAAAATGGAGAATCATTACAAGGCTATTGGAAATTTAATGGAAATCTTAAAGATTATTCAGGAAATAAAAATCATTTGAACGTCCAGTAAATAATGTAGCCTCTCTATTCGGTAACTTCTGATATAATGTCCAAGCTTTAAATATGCGTATTCTATTTCTATTTATCCCACGTATTGCTTGGGAATTGTCAGGTAACTCTTACATCAAAACAGGTCAGCTCTGTATTAAATTATGGTATTTCGTTCTTTCACGTAAGTTTTTATCTATAAAAAATGACTATTCTATATATGGCTTGTACAATGGAAATACAATAAATTTCCATCTGCGTCACGTTATGGACATAGCAGTATTGCGTGAAGTTTTTGTTGATAAAGAGTATGAGTGGAGTGAAGTTAAAAATCCGAAATTCATCATTGATTTAGGGGCACATTTTGGTGATACAACACTTTTTTACCATGCGCTCTATCCTGCAGCGACCATAGTGGCGGTTGAACCTTCTCCAGAAAATTTTGAACGCTTAGTTAAGCATGTAAAGAATATTCCCCAAATAATTCCCATTCAAGCAGCCGTGGGGCCTGTTGATGGTACTGTACAGCTTCATGTTATGGAGAGTAGTCTTGGGCACTCTATTACTGAACGTGCAGGGTCACAATCAGCGGTTACGGTAATTCAATTGTCATTAAATTCTATATTACAAAAGTTTAATGTAAAAACGGCAGATTTGATTAAGTTTGATATTGAAGGTGCAGAATTTGGGTTATTTAATGATAGTGACCCTGAATTATTTGCCAATTATTATATTGGGGAAGTACACAATGATCTTAATGACAATAATTTTCCTCCTGTTGAAAGTTGGTTCAAACAATTTCAGCAAACAATAATTCCCATAAAGTTAAATCGTTTTTTATTAAAAGCGAGTATTAAGTAAATTTTATGAGCATACCTGGCGCCTCCATTATTCGCGAGAGAGAATATGAAATACTTTCAGAGTTAACACTTAATGGTGAAATTCTTGATGTGGGAGGTAGTAAGAAGTCGGGATATCATGAGTTGATTAAGGGAGAGCATACATATTTTGTGGTCAATCTTGATCCTGGTTGTGAGCCAGATCTCTTTCATGATATAGAGACACCTTTTCCTTTAGAAGAAAATAAATTTGATCATGCCATTTGTTTGAATGTCATGGAACATATATTTGAATCGGGACATGTTTTTAGTGAACAAGTGCGTTGTGTAAAAAAAGGTGGACTATTAATTTTTGCTACGCCTATGGTTTACCATATTCATGGCTCTCCTGATGATTATCTTCGCTATACAGCTTCATCATATAAACGTTTAGCTCAAAAACACAACTGCACAATTGTCTCAATAGAACCTATCGGTACAGGTCTTTTTTCTCTAATATTTCAAACAGTTGAAGGCGGTATTCCTCGTGGTGGATTACGTAAGGCATGTAAGTGGTTGGCTCTAAGACTTGATTCACTATTTAATAAAATTTCGAAAAAATACCGCATAATGACAGAAAGAATCCCCTTAGGTTACATGGTAGTAATTCAAAAATAATTTAATAATATTAAAATTAAATCTACTTTCTGTCAAAATAAAACCAGAGGAAATAGAAGCTTAATTCTAGATATGAAGAGGCCACAAAAGCTGTAATGGTACCTATGATTCCAAAGGTGTAGGTGAGAACCAAGGTTAGGATGATACGCACAGTGGCACTTGATAGCTGGATGTAGTAAAGGGCAGTACTGTTGGTTTCTGATTTTAAAGCACTTTGAATTATGTAGTAGACGGAGGCAGGGATAGCGAGGGCTAGTAATTGAGAGTAGAGTATGGCCGTTTCATATTTTGGAAAAATCCACGTAAATACATAGGGGGCGATGACAATGTATAAACCACTGATAGCGGTTAATGCTAAAAATAACTGGAAACAGCGTTTAGGGATACTATTCCGTAATTGCAGAGGAGTATAATTTACATATTTAGGGAACAGTAAATTACTTAGGTTTTTTATAAGCCCCCTCATTTGATCGGGAATAACCAGGGCAATACTATAGATAGCTAGCTGGGTGGCACCCAGGTGTTGGAAAACGACAATGGCATCAAGTCGTTGAGCGGTATTTAAAATGGCGGATTGGATACTTTGATGTAAGGCAAACTGTAGATATTTTTTTGTTTCTTCGGGTGGTAATTCTGGTGCAACAGCTTTTGGTTTAAAGTACCAGTACCCCAAACCGTTGGTCGTCAGTTGCATTATTTGGTAGGAAAGAAACAGTAAAAAAACATTTTGAGTTACCAAGATTGTGCCAACACTCACCACTGTAATAGCTAACACGCGCACCGTTTGAAGTATCGCTGATTCCTGGAATCGTTGTTGTCCCGATAAAAGACTAAAAACATTAAAATAACTACTAATAAAAGGTTGGACGATAGCAATCAAAAAACAACTACTGGCCAAGAGGGGATTGTCATTTATAAAGTAATAAATACCAGCAATAATCCCCAGAAACGCACTTAATATTCCGGATGCTAGACTGTAGCGCATGCCAGTTTTAAAGAAACCTAATTTCCCTTGAGCGGCAGTTTGTAGGATTGATTGGCCAATACTATTAAGCGAAAATACGGAAATAATAGAGGCAATAGCAATCAAATAGCGGTAGTTACCAAATAACTCTTCATTTAAGAAATGGGCAAAAAGTACGGTTACGAGCAGAGAGCCACCCAGGGTTACAATTTGTGTAGCAGCCACCCAAAAGCTGTTGGAGACAAAGTAATGAGCATCAATGCCAAATTGACGCTCAATAAGATTAATAAATTTGTGATACATTATGTAGTATTGTAACCTAGTTTACAGCAGTATTGTTGCGCCCTTAACCTCGTGACAGGCAAACAATATTGATGCTGTTATAAATTATGTTAACCTTGCAGCCAAACACTAGACACTTATCCTAAGAGGATGAATCGTTTTGATGTTCGGTATATGCAATTAGTGGAAGAGAAATTATTAGCAGTTATTAATAAACAAACTTCAGTCACCTTAGTGGCCGAGGAATTAAACGTAACCAGACAAACAGTGTATACCTGGAAAGCACGGTATGAACGGTTTGGAATAGATGGATTAATTAAAGATAGGAAGAAACGGAAGGATACACCACACAACAAGACGTCTGAAGTCGTTGAGCAGTTAGTTATCAATACCGCTCGTACCTATTGGCAAGATGGTGTGGAAGCCTTAGCAGACCACATACAACGTCTCAATAACCTCACTATCAATCCCACCACGGTCTATCGTATTTTAAAGCGTCATAACATTCGCTATAGTGAACATCATCCTCGAACCACTAAGCGCTGGAAGATTAAACTCTATAGCCACCAGATACCAGGGCAGGAGCTGCAGCTGGATACCACATTCCCGTTTGGATATAAACAGGGACGAGTGATCTATACCACCATTGATGATGCCACCAGGTGGGTTTATGCCTTCACCTATACCACTGCTAATGCTGAGAACACCATTGATTTCCTTAACCGAGTGCGGGCACATGCACCATTTTTAATACAAAAGATTCGAACTGATCAAGGGAGTGAATTTAAAAACTTCTTGGTACATGCGTATCTCAACACCCACGGCATTGAACACCGTCTCAATACGCCATACTGCCCGGAAGAGAACGGCAAGATTGAACGGTTCCATCGGACCTTAAACGAGAAGTGTGTGGTGGGTATGTATGCTCATGATTCACTTGATACCCTGCAGTATAAACTCACACTTTTCTTGCAGTATTATAACTACCAGAAACGACATCGTGGGCTTGGAATGGAGGGGATGACACCGATGAAGAAGATAGAGAGTTGCCGTACCTGGGGATAGTGTCTATGTTAGGCTGCAATGTTGAAAATTCCCCTTTGAAATGCAACTTCTAGTACCATAGAAGTTATGAAAACACCGAAGCGAAAATCATTACTTAGACTCAAACCCCAACCGCACTAATACCAAACAGTCTAGCAAATGATTCTTCCGGTGTCTCCCAGTTTAGAGTCTTGCGCGGTCTTTGATTTAATT
>JAYSSH010000068.1:0-3384 GCA_043720635.1 Candidatus Kaiserbacteria bacterium | reverse complement strand
GTTACCACTTATATTTTTCTACACGGGGGAAGTGCCGTTTGTAACTTCGACTATGGTACTCGCAATTGCGTTTTTACCGTATATTGTCCTCACGTTATTTAATTTGCAGGGAGTGAGTAATTATTCGTATACATTTCGGGCGCTGTCATTTTCTATGTCAGCCTGGTGGATACACTTAGTAGCATTTATCGAAGTGCTCTTGGGAAAGAAAACAAGCTTTGCCATAACTTCAAAAGTTGAGGTGGAAGGAAACTTTTTTTCGCTTGTGCGGCCTCATGTGATTTATATTATTTTGACGGTAGTGGGAATAGGGTATTCCTATAATACGTCAGGTTTAACTCCGTCATTAACAACTAACGCTACGTGGAGTTTCCTCTACATCATAATTTTTATACCGTTCATGTACGCTGCCGTACCGAGTAGAGAATATTTTAGAGTTAAGCAAGGGAGTTTTAAATTAAAATTAGCTCAATTTTTTTCACTGTAAATTATGTATACGTTTAACAAACATTATCTATGGATTATTTTTCTGCAACTCCTGGCAGTTTTAATATTTCTTACGTACAGCCTGCCACTATCTATTCGGTTAGATGAATCACAAAGTTTGTGGCAGACCAGTTTTTCGATGCGTCAGTTGTTGAGCTCGTTGTCTCAAAACGTACACGTCCCTTTGTACCATGTACTCATCCACGGTTTACAAATTGTGTTTGATAATTCTATTTTTGTAAGCCGGATGTTTTCGTTGGTGTTTTACCTGATTTCAGTACCGGTATTTTATGGATTGGGAACATATCTATATAGTCGCAAAACCGCTTTTTTTGCTACCACGTTGTATGGTATCTCGCCATTTTTAGTATGGTTTAGTAGTGAAATTCGCATGTACACATTGCTAATTTTGCTAACGATGTTAGTGCATTTTTTCTTCATTCGTCTGATGAGAGAGCCGCGACCATTAACGTGGTGGGCCTATGCTGCGTGTTGTGTCTTGGGTATATACACACATTACTTTTTCTTTTTGGTGTTACTATCGCATTTTATATTTTTCTTTGCTACGGTACGCAAAAATTTTACCCAAGGGCAACTGTTGCCATTTCTAGCCATAATTTTATTAGTCGTTACTTCATTTTTACCGTGGTTACTTAAAGTATTTAGTGGTGCAGGTGTAGATGATGCAAAACCGATACTCAATCCACCGACCAGTATTGACGTGTTTAACGTTTTTTCGAATTTCTTTTTTGGGTTCCAAGTAGATGCCATAAACAGTCTTATATTGTCGTGCTGGCCGTTACTTCTGGTCTTACTTTTTTTAGGTTTAAATCGAAAACATACCCCAAATGTGGAGACGCGGTTTTTGATTGTGGTTACCGCTGTCCCGTTACTGTGTGCTTATATAATTAGTATGGTCTATCAACCGTTGTTTCTCAGTCGATATCTAATTATTGTATTGCCGTCAATGTTTCTGTTGGTAGCGCGATTAGCCGATATTTATACACCCACACCCGCAGTACTGTATAAAAGTACCTGGTTAGTGATTGTGCTTGCTAGTTTGCTCGTGCAACTTAAAAGTTCAGATACACCTACTAAAGAAGATTACGCCCAGGCGAGTGCCTATGTCAGTAGAGAAGCAGGGGGAGAAGATGTGGTTGTGGCCTCGGCCCCATTTAGTGTGTACCCGATATTGTATTATTACAACGGCCCGGCGAGTATTAAGACATTACCCATTTGGAATCGTAATAGTGAAACCGTTATACCTGCGTTTGATATTGCTACCCTACCTCGGGAGGCACAAACAATAGTGGGCAGTCACGAACGACTATATTTAATGTTAAGTTACGATCAGGGATACGAGGAGCAAATTAAAAACTATTTTGATACCACCTATGATCAGGAAGAGCATATAGAATTTTCACGAGACATGCATGTGTATGTATACCGATTACGATACGACATGGAATACAATATTAATAATTAGAGTATTAGTTTTGAGTTTCGCGAACATGCGCTAAGGCTTGCTCCAACCACCAGGCACCAGCTCTGGGTCCGCCATTACAGGTGCCATCAGATTCTCCAGGGTGTTTAATCCATAGGTATGCATCTACTCGTGGGTGGTTCGTGACAAATTGGGGGACATTCCCTAACGCTCGTCCAGACGGGTTACACCATTCTTTGTTGGCGGTTGGACCTTTACCATTTCGACTGGTATCAATCACATAAGGAATACTATTTAACTTGGCAGATATTTGTTCACCGTAGGCAATATTATCAGCGGTGGTAAAGTAATTGGAGACATTTAAAGAGAAGCCTCGAACATATTGAATACCAGCAAGCTTAAGTCTTTCAACGGCTACGGTAGTTGATAGCCAGTAGGGATTACCAATATCCAAGTATACCGACGTGACAGTTTTGCTTCCTAACACCCGCAGGGATTCTTTAATGAGCGCCAGCCGTGCAGTTTGATCATTCTTTGCAAGACAGCTAATTTGGGGTAGCGCATCGGGTTCAAAAATAAAGATGGATTGTTTCGTGCCTAGGTTTTCCGATAATTTTTTAATCCAATCAAGATACATTTTTTCATTCCCTAAACCACCCTGCGAGTATGAGTTACAATCGCGGTTAGGAATTGCGTAAATTACAAAGACCGGAATACTGGTGCTGGTTGTTTTTGCTAGTATATCCCGTACCAACTGGATATCTTGATCGTTGCCGCGGGTAAGCCAGACAGCTTGCGGTTGACTGGAAATTACTGAGATTAGTTCACTCCGGGTTACATCTTTGTTTGTATCAAATATTTGTTTTTGCACCGTTGAGAGATTAGGATGAAGATACAAAGTCTTTCCCGTAAACCGCTTACCGGTGGTTGGTGTCATGGGTACAGTAGTTGTTGCGGGTAAAGGTTGGGGTGCACTTATGGTAGTGGTGGGTACTGGGCTAGGAACCGTTACGACAGTCGGAGGGGGCGGTGATGTCGTGGCTGGCTGTGATCCGGCAAGCGACATAATGGTCTGACCATCAACGATATATCGCTTAACCGCAATTTTTTTTCTAAATAATTCTTTACCAGTTCTATCTTGAACAATAAATGAAAGTTCGTATGGTCCATCGCCATTCCATTTCCAAGTTGAAAAATTCAATTTTGCAAAAAGGGCATCTGATCCACTTTGTGTAGGTAGCATCCGTGTATAAGCTCCATATCCAACTTGCCAAAACATATAATATTCAGTTTCAGGAACAGAACCAATGTTTCCGACAAAGGTATGTTGGTTGGCATCTGATTGATTTTGTGTTTGCCAGTAAATACTAAAATTTTCTATCGAAATTTCGGTGGCTGAATTTGAAACAGTGGGCAACAAGGCAACTTGATTTAAAGAGGTGTTAAGAGCGGTG
>JAYSSH010000067.1:0-3387 GCA_043720635.1 Candidatus Kaiserbacteria bacterium | reverse complement strand
AGATGGTACAATAGAAGTAGTGAAAACGGTTTATCATAAAGTTAATAACCTAACAGAAACTCAAAGAGCATACATTGCAGGTATTATTGATGGTGAAGGAACAATTACTTTAACGATTAAACAAAAGGGTGGTACAAGACATCTAGCCGTGACTGTTAGTGGTACCGAATCTGCTTTGATGAATTATTTACCAAAAATAATTGGTGCGGGAAGAATTACAAACAAAAAAGTTTATAAATTAAATCATTCCCAAGCTTATACCTATTCAATTTATAGTAGGCAGGCAATTGATTTGTTAAATCAAATATACCCCTATTTATTAACCTACAAAGCAAAACGGGCTAAGTTGGCTCTGGAAAAATATGTCTCAGTCACGCCTAGAAATGGCAAGTATACCGACCAGCAGCGGATTGCAAAAGTAGAGTTTGTGAAAAAATTTCTGGACATACTTCCCAAATAATAAAAGCGCCTTATGGCGCTAATATTATTTGTGGAGATGTCGGAAATTGAATCCGAGTCCGAATTAGGTATTCCTGATGAGTCTACAGTGCGTAGTGTATCCTTGGCAGAACCTTTGCACTTAGCGAATTTCTTTGTCGTTACGGATATTTTTTTCAGTCATCGTAGAAATTACTACGTTTCCTTCAAAAAAATCCTAAACTTCGCGAACTTCATCTAAGTGCAAAGGTTCTTTTTAAAATCACTATCTATAGAATAGACAAAACAATAGTGACTCGAGTTGTTACAAGCTTGAGTGGGTGCGACAACGGCACACCTACCCACAGCCCCGTGGCTATTTTACAACAGTGCCGTATGAGGCGTTTAACACTGCTGCATCACTCCGGCACGAATCGCGGTTACGCGAGGGCGGGAGCGAATCCAAACGCGTTAGCGTAAGGACTTGGTATTGCTTTGTTTGCAAATACAGATAGAACCTTTTAACGAATTGGTTGCCATTTTCGACACTGCACATCAGGGATAGACTAACCGTCGATGCCTAGCATCCCCTGTCTTGTTTCAATGAGGCACTATCATATATGATAGTGGGTATTAAAAATAAACAGGGAACGGCGTACTGTTTATGACGTACGCACGTTTACAATATTACAATGAACTTAAAAAGTGGTGGTACCCACGGCACTTCTGCGCCGTGGGAAGAAATCAATGGTTTTTATGGGGATGATTTTGGGTGACCTTAAACCCAGTTTTTTCACGAGTCCTTGTTCCGTCAATGATTCTATTATCGCCACTATTGTAGTCTGGCTCTTCCGACTCGATTATCGAAAACGATTTCCACTGGTGGTACTTAGCACTGATTCGTCTGTGAAATGTAATGATCAGGATAACGATACCCAATGATAGTAGGGTATATAACCAAGACTCATTTAGCATTTTTAGACTCCGATTTTGTGACGTGGCCATCGATGGTGGCTACGGTCTGAATTTGCAGAGCAACTGCAGAAACCTCATCATGAGGTTTGAGACGAGTTGCTAGCTGGTGCATTCCTTCAAGTATTTCTTCACGTGTTCTTGATGTCGGTTGGACATCATGAGATTGTGGCATTTGACTCCTCCGAATCTGGCCAGGGATGGAAACCAATTAAATCAAAAGGCGCAATTTCCCCCACCTTTGTAATTTGAGCACGCCGTTTTTTTCTTTCTTCTAACCGTTCAATTTTTGAACGAGGTAATAGAATTGTAATTTCGGGTGGATTTCCAAGCATTCTCTTCTCCCTCGTGTTGATGTTTCAACTTTATTTAGTTACAGAAAGGTGGTGTGGATGGCAAAAGCTTTGCCATCCACAGAGCCACTAGGCTGAAAGAACTGTGTCTTCGTCGAGGCAGGTGTTAAGCCATAGCCTGACTTCTTCAATCGGATCATCCCCGTTATTCTTCGCTCGATTAATTTCGGTAAGAAGGGCTACATGAAACTTCCTGTAGTCTTTATGGAACGTAACTTCTGCAACTGTTTCCATGTCCGCGGCGATAGATACGATGTCGTCCGGCACTAGTATGCCACCATCACGAGTTGAATCGTTGATGGGATCGCGGCCTTCTTCCAATGCTTTCGCAATGAAAGGTAATATTTCTGGCCCTGTTGGTACAGGATCATTTTTTACAATTGTGAGCATGGTTTCCTCGTTCTTTAGCGTGTCGTTGCACGCTGTTTCTTTTAGGTGTGTCCTCATGGACCACCTTTCTGCAACTAAATATTATTGAGATTTTAAGGTACGGTCGATGTCACGTTTGACGTCGCGCTCTTTAAGACTTTCACGTTTATCGGCTTTCTTTTTACCGCGTGCTATCGCCATTTGGAGCTTAATTTTTCCCCCATTACTATACAATGATAAAGGAATGGCTGTCAAATGAGATTGTTCGGTTTGACGGTGGAGAAGTGCCAGTTGTTTTTGAGATAAAAGTAGCTTCCGCACTCGTTCTGGGTCATAGCTTTTAGGGGTATTGATGGGTTGGTAGGCAGCAATGCTGGTATTTACCAGGTATGCCTCACCTCCACGTACCACAATGTGTCCGCCATCGAGCTTGGCCCGGCCTGCTCTGATGGATTTGACCTCGGTCCCCAGCAACACCAAACCTGCCTCAAAAGTCTCAAGGATTTCAAAGTCAAAATGGGCTTTTTTATTGCGGGCGTAGTCACTCATATATGTATTGCACCACTATACCAAATTGTTAGTATAGTGTCGTCTTTACACAATTTAGCAATTCTTCTTACTTCCACTAATAAGTACCAAAGAGAAAGGCCTATTTTTCTTGTGATAGGAAGCGGTGGAAGAAAACTCTGTTTGCAGAAGCTGTCATTCTTACAGAAGCAGTACAGGTTGTCGCTATTTTTTCAAAATTGCTGTCAGCCTTCTGAAACATAATTGGGACTCTGTTTCAGCTCATTAGATATTTTTTCAAAATCTCTCAATGAGTCTTGCAAAAGTGCCTTGGCACTTTTTCACTCGCAAAATGACTCATTTTCTGTATAATGGCTATACTATGCCTGAAACAGAAAACAACAAATTACAACCCGAAATAAAGAAAGAAGCTACCCCTATTGTACCGGTAACGCCCGAAGAAGAGCCAAAACCAGAGCCAGAGATTAAGAAAAAGAATACGGCCGGGGATAGATTGCGTAACGTTGGTAAAAATATGCCAGTGGGACCAGGCAATTTCTGGAATAACATGGCTTCAACGGTGTTGCTACTTATATTTATTACCGCTGCTTTCTCGTATTTAACCGATACCCGAGCAGAACCTGAGCAACTAACTATTTCTGATGTAGTGGGGCAGGTAAAGAATAATGAAGTAAAGGAAATTATCGTTCGGGGAGCAATGTTGGAAGTGGCCTATCGGGACGAGACTCGAAATCCAGGTGAGGCTAAA
>JAYSSH010000066.1:0-3439 GCA_043720635.1 Candidatus Kaiserbacteria bacterium | reverse complement strand
ATAAAAAGTTTCGAGGATGGCTAAGACAAAAATATAGCCCAGCAAACGTTTACTTATTTATAGGGTTAATACCTTCCAGAACTTCATTTTATCAACATTTGCAAGAGTGTGGGTACATACTTATTTTCAAGCAGACTATTAGTGTAAAGGGGGTGGTAAAGGGGAATTGTGATGCCGAGCTGGTTTTGAAAGCAGTGTCTGATTTTTACACTCAGTCTTTCTCGTCGTGCTTGTTACTTACAGGAGATGGAGATTTCGGCTGTCTGGTAGAATTTCTCAAAGAAAATAAGGCGATTGGTGGAGTGATTTCGCCGGATGATAAAAAATGTTCAATTCTATTAAGAAATAAAAATATAGAGATTACATTTTTAAATAATCAGTATCACAAGTTTTCAACTAAAATTATAAAAGAAAAAGCCCCCGATGCAGACGTATCTGCATAAGGGTCTCTCCCATAGTTATAAGTATAGGATACACATACACATACACAATGTCAATTGTTTTATCACATCTTCTACTAAAGTTCGGGTGTATAATTATTAATAACTTTTTATTCTTTTAATTCAAAAATATGCATCAAGGAAATTGGACCTGTAGTACCTGCGGGGGAGCCATCACGCAACTCCCTTTTGAACCCCGTAGTAATAGTGGCCTCACCTGTAGTGCCTGCTTTGCTAAAAGCCGAGGCACAACTGTCCCAGATAGTGAAGGAGGAGACGCATCAACCGGAGAGAAACCAAAAGTAGCCGGCAACTGGACCTGTAGTGGTTGTGGATCTGCAATTACGAGCCTCCCCTTTACCCCCAGAGATACCTCAAATCTAAAGTGTTTAGATTGTTTTAAAAAAAGCAAAGCCTAGCTAGTTCATAGCCTGTATTGAACAAATCCCCAAAATAAGCTACTATTGCCCAGCACCTGATTAGTAATGTAACCAGTGGCACATAGATCTTGGCGGATCGTCTAATGGTAGGACAACGGTTTTTGGTGCCGTTTATCGGGGTTCGAGTCCCTGTCCGCCAGCATAGTAGTCAAATCACCATTTTTGGGTGCATTTGCGAGGACATGAAAGGGAGTTTTAAAGTTAGTTTCCAATACTTTTTTGTCTTTGATAGAAAAGTTCCAAAGTAGAGAATTTGCAATGTTTCGCTTTTTGTCAGGATTTCCTGTTTCAAATTCAAAAATGGCTCTATTACTATTTAGAAACACTTCTTTTGTGAGTTCCAAAGTGCTCAATCCGGTGTGGGCATTTGCAGTGTAATTTTTAAGTTTAGTTTCTAAAGCCGTTTTTTCGGTGCCAAGCTTTTGAGCTTCCTCGGTATATAAATCATTATCAATTAGTCCAGAAGTGTAGGATTGGAGTAATTTTCGTTCTCGTTGCTTCATTTGGTGGAGTTGGAGATTAAGGCCATCAATAGTGGTTTGCTCGTTATAGGTGCCGTTTTCGTACCGCTCACGGGCGGCCTGATACATAATTTCGATTAGTCCTTCGTCAAACCTTAGTTTGGCAATTTCAGCACTAAAAAGCTCAGTCACTTTTTTATCATCAAGATACGATAAATGTTGGGAACAAATACCTTTGCCGTTGGTGCAATAGTAATACTGGTATTTACCTTTTTTAATAGTTGCCGTGAGGAGACAGCCACATTTCGCACATTTCATTAAGCCTCGATAGGTGAAGGGTAGTTTTTGCGGTCGTTGTTTGGTGACAGTGACACTTGTTTTGATGTGATGCACTTGATCAAAAAGTGACTTTGAAATGATGGGCTTATGGACGCCAGGGTATTCAGTGCCTTGTGATTCCATAGTGCCGTAGTAAAACTTTTTGTTTAGTATTCGTTCCAGTAGGCTTTTTTGAATATTTAGTTCTTTGGCTATTTGTGAGTAACTATATTCACCCGTACTATATAGTTCAAAAGCTCGCTTAACTTTATAAGCCTGTGATTTAACAATTACTAACGTTTTAGTATTTTTGTCATTTTTATAGCCGTATGGGGCACGATTAATCCATTCACCTCGACGAAGTTTTTCTCGGTTACCACGTTTAACATTGGCAGAAAGTTCACGGATATATTGGTTAGCCATTAATTGTTCAATACCAAAAATAAGAACGTTATCGTTACAGTGATACGTTCTATCAAAAGTGATTATACGTTCAAGTGTACCTTGTTGAAGTAAGGTTTGGAGGATAGCTGAATCAGTTGGGTTACGGGAGAGGCGGTCTGATTTCCAACACAAAATCACATTTGCTTCACCAGCACTAATACGTTTTATCATCTCATTGAATAGAGGACGTCCAAATGTTTTTGCTGACTTAGATTCTAGATAGGTGTCTACGATTTCAATGTTTTCTCTACTAGCAACAGCCCGAAGCTCAAACTCTTGAGCATCCAGAGACATCACTTGTTTATCTTCTGTGTCAGTTGATTTACGACAGTACAAAATTGCTTTCATGAGTTATTTTTGTGGAGGCTGAGAATTACCAAGAACTACATAATAGAAAACTTTTTGTATAATTTTTGAGACAACAAAAATAGAGAGTATTGATGATATACCAAATATTAGAATTGAAGAATTTGTAGTAAATTCATCATATATCAATACAAATAAAATTATCGTACAAGATAATGATATAAGAAATATAAAAAGACCATAGCTTACTTTAAGTAGTCGATACCACCATTGTTCATTAAGTTCCAATATTGTTTTCATGTTTAATGTATAGTTTTTTACTTATCTTGCCAACGTAGGGACTTTCATTTTCCCATTCGCTCACAGGTGTTTCTGTAGCATATTCTTCTGCTAGTATCTTTGCAAGTTCGTCTTTGATAATTGTCTCCTTTTGAATCCCTCTTGTACAGCGAAGCATTCGCATAGCATTGAACATTACTTCTTTGGCTCCTTTGGTAATATACTTGGTGATATAAAATGCCAATCGGGCAGAGCCGTTAGTTTGTCTGACATCAACGTAGCCGACCATCCATAATTTGGCGATTTCTCTAGTTTTCCGTTCGGTGCCATGGGAAATAATCCGTCTACCAACGCGCGTATCTCCAAGATGCATTGGCATGCCAAACAGAAGCCCATGAAAGTGGATTCGTCCGCGAGGAGAGAGTTCTGGTATGAATATCGATTCTGCCAGAGGGTACTTACTTCGCATCCGCACCTGGAAACGGCGAAGGGCGTCGTTTGCATAGGATGCGTCAGAGGCATCTCCTCCAAATGTGAGGGTTGTAAGAAGTGGACGTCCAAGTTCTGCAATAGCAGTAGACACCCTCCGCAAACATGTTTGTCTCGTCCGCTTAATATTATCGGGACGCCGAGCTCCAATCGGGCAATTCTTGTATCGGGTACCGTGTATGCGTATTTTCGGTGGATTTGGTTTCCGTTGATAGCGTGTAATTTCGATGTAGTGTCCATATTTTTTATAGATTAAGAACAT
>JAYSSH010000065.1:0-9100 GCA_043720635.1 Candidatus Kaiserbacteria bacterium | reverse complement strand
ATTCAGCATCATTCCCGACTGGCAGCAGACTCGCATTTATATTGGTAGGATTTGTTTCTTCGTACGTCTCAGAAATATCCGACTCCGAAAGAAGACGGGTTGGTAAGATTGTGCCATCGGACCCACCAACAATACTATTACTGTACCCACGCCACAGGGCAGTTGATGAAGATGGACTACCCACATCAGCCCAGGCTAAGGAAGGACTACAGGTAATACCCGCAGCGTACTGTAATTTAAATGCACTTGTTGAAATTGGTAACGCCACATTAGAACTGCGAAGTGACATGCGCAATCGTATGGTTTCGCTCAGATTAACCGGTCCGCCAGAATTTAACGTCGTGCTTTCAGCAACGTCAGTTCCCCCAACTGGCCACGCATCGGTCGGCGTTAAGAAACTACCATTCACATACCACCGGTAGGCTTGTTGAATTAATTTTGGTTTACGTACCCACGATAACGTCCAATCATTCAGCGTCGCCGAAGCACTCCCCAATGTAGTCAGGGTAGCTTCAAGACAAATTTGACTGTAGGTAGTGGTTGATACGCCCGTTAAATCAATGGGGGTATTACTTACATCAAAACCGGTACTATTACCTAAAAGTGCACTGTTAGGAATATAGGTATCACAGGTGGTTGAAGCGGTGTATTTAACCCGCACCAACACATCCGTACCAAACGGTTCAGTAGTGCTAAAACTAATATCTCCCCACCGCGTCTGATTCGGGACAAACGAAAATTGGATGACAGGTGTTCGCACCACACCTTGAGTAAATTGGAATCGCTTGGCGGTGAGACTATACATTTCATAGGGAGTGGCAATCACTGATGACGGAATGGTTTCAAGCGTAGTGAGATTTGACCAGCTGGTTCCATTCCAATCGGTCACATCTAACCGGTCATTTTCATCATCGAGATGAGCACCAATGATTATTCCATTACCAGCCCGAACGGTTTGCACCCAAAAGGCATCGTTTATATTAGAACCCGATAATGGTCCTGACCAAGTGGAAGTTGCAAACGTTTGGTGATAATCTCCATCTACTCCCGTATCTCCATAGGCTGCCATAATATTACCGGACAGGCCAGCCAAGGTTTCAAAATCACAATCAACGGGCCTACCCGTCGCGGCGTTACCAGTGACTGTTAGTTCAAAAAACGTACTCCATACTCCGCCATCCCATCGCAGTGCTCCAACATCAGCATCCGCATCAATGTAACAAAGTACTAACTTGTCTGAATTAGGATCAGCTTTCAAACGCCCAAACACAAAGTCGTTACCGATAGCTTGTATGGTATTGGCACTCCATTCTGTCCCATTCCACGTCGTATACAAAATACTGGCATTAGTATTATTAGAAACCGTAATCAGAGCTTGGTCACCGGAGGATTCATACGCAACTGACATACCTTCACTCGCTACAAGCGCCGAAGAACCAATTACTCGACTATCAACCCAGGCAGAACCATTCCATACAAAAGCTTCATATTGTGTTCCCGTATCACGAACGACAACAATAATTTCATCAGACGCAGGGTCTGACGCGATGGCAAGAAAATTACAATCATTAATCGAGTTTGCATTAATGGTACTCGTAGCGCTCCAACTTGAACCATTCCAAATTCTAAATACTGGATCTGGACCATTAGTACACGATACTGCCATGGCGTCTCCAGACAGACTTTCGTAAGCTACAGCCACCCCACGATAAGCATTGCTTACTACCTCACTAGAAAGTAGGGTTTGATTTCCCCACGAACTTGATGAAGCACTATAAATCTGGGCGAAAGCATCGTTACTTTGATCAAGCGTAACCAGCGCATACTCATCACGTGTTACCCCAGAGGCAGTTGCAACCCAATTAATGGTATTACTTACCGCAATGGCACTTGCCTCCACACTCCAGCTTGTACCGTTCCAAATACGGTAGCGTGGCGTGGTTACTACTCCTTCACCATACACGAGCAATACATCAGAAATTACACTGGCTGACACTACTACTGAATTATTACTACTGACTGCTCCCACCAGTACATTACTAGCAAACTGACCAGTCAGGGACTGATACCAATCGGGTACTGTGGCTGCCAAATCAACCTTGAGACTCTGGGTAGTTGACCAATCGCCAAATTGGCCCGATCCGGTTGCATCTTTAGCCCGCACCCGCCAATAATAGGTTCCTAAATCGCTAAGCACATCCCCCGACTGCAATTGAAAACGAATTTTATTGTTTTCTAGGAATGGCGAGGTGTCGGTGGTTGAAGCGGTATTCAAAAAACCTGCATGAGTGCCCGAAAGCCTTACGGTAGCGGTAGCAAAATCTGAACTAGTTGAGAGTGCAAACTCGTACTGAATATCTGACGTCCCATCCGGATCGCCACTTTGAAACTCGAAATACGGAGAAGTAGAAGCAAAGCGAATGTTATCAAAAGGAACGTTGAACATTGAAGGAGCATCGGGACGTTGATTAAATGCGGCTTTTTTCGTGATGGTAACTATCGCATCTGTACTATCATTGGTAATTGAGTTACGACCCTCTTGCTCAGCATAGACCTGAATAAACTGCCCCACAGTCAGTCCCTCGAGAAGAAAATTGAAATTACCCGAGGAATTATCATGTCCACCCGTGTTGGATATATAGTGTGATTGAGTCTGCGCACCTGATACTGTGGTACCACTGACTGTAACTGTTATTCTCGTATTTGTGTTTGCAGTAACTACGGTCAAGGCATCATTATAGGTCAGTAAATAATCTCCAGCAGAGGCAATGGTAATGCGATCTGTGTTGGTAGAAGTTGAATGGGTAAAGGTGCTGGCGTCATAGGCAATTTGTGTATCCCATAAAATACGTTCTGCAGGAGTAACGCTCCAGTCAGTTCCACCACTAAGATCACGTCCGCGTAATATAATAGTCGAACTAGCGGGAGCTGATTGAATAAAAATTGATCCCACAAAACCGGTTGGTATCGTGGTCGTACCTGCAGCCCCTTCTTGTTCGGTAGAAATGGTGAGCACTTGATTAGTTGTGGTTGACACTACAACCCCTGACCAGTGCATTGAAGAATCATTATCACTAGACGCTCCATCGATAAACCCTTGAGCCATGATTCCGCCCGACACTTGCGCCCCATCAAGCAGTACGCGCCCAAGTACGTTCTGGTTAGCCGTAACACTCGTTAATGGAACACTAACCTGAACAAGGTACGTTCCCGGATTAGATAGTGTGATGTTTTGTGGCGTGACGGTGTCGGAGTGCACGAACCCAGTATCTTGTCTCGTCTCTGTCCAGGAGAGTGTAGACGCGGTTACTTGATTTAAGTTTACAGAATTAGTAGTGGCTGTAGTAGTAGCCGCAAAGACAGCGCTGGTAGTAGGGATATATTCAATAAACATACTGGCTTGCCCAGTTACCGTGACAATATTAGCTGCATCTATGGTTGTTAAACCAGCCACAAACACTTCAACGTAATCGTTCACCTGCATCCCCGTAAGCATAAAATTCGAATGCCCCGATGATTCATTCTGCCCTTGAGCATTACCAATAAACGCACTTCGACCCAGACCTTGCGGTGCAGCTACCCCATTAATACGCACCTCGACACCCACCCGAGTATCGTTTGTTGCGGCATCCGTACGTTGTTGCGGAAGATTAACAGAAATACTATAGTCTCCCGCTTGTCTAATAGTTATACGCTGTGAACTACTAGTAGTTGAGTGGGTAAAATAAAACGTATCAACAGAACTAGTTGACCACTGCATAGCACTCGCAGTATTGTTAAGATTGGTACTACCAACAGTTCTCGTGCCCGTAAACCACCCAATTGACCCAAGAGCATCAGAGGCAATTTGCCACTGACGTAATTCAGCAAAGCCATCCATATCGAGTGGCCCAAGTAAGTACATATACGGGCTAATATCCGGCGCATCAAAATTATACGATAAGGTACGTTCTTCACCTTCCATCATTGTAATATTTTTCCAGGTAATTAATGTATATTCTGGCAGTGTACTAACTACCGCATCTTCTAAGCCATCAATAATGAATCCTCGTGGTACTCGCTCATTTATATCTCCCGTAAAATCACGGTAAGCTTTAATTTTTAGCGAGACATCATACGGAGCAGGCGGATAGATACGAGTTGGGGCGGTTCGTTCAATATCAAACGGAATGTAATCACGCACTTCAAAAGAATCACTAATCTTATGCACAACTTCGCCGGCTTCATTTTTATGTTGTAATTGAATGGTGTACACTCCCCACTCTCCGGTTTCTGTAAATGACGCTAAATAATCGGGAATGTCGGTGACGTTATTGGGGCCACAGGCACCAGACTGCTCAACTGGTACTTCAAAAATGTTATTTTTTGGATCAATAATCTTAAGTTCTAGATTAGCATTACAAATAGTGTCACCTTTATCAGTTAAGGCCGCTAGATTTAGCGTTACATGCTCATTTGGGAAGTACATACTCTTTTTAGTATTAACCGCCAACACTCCCCAATAAAATTCAAACGTGTCAGTATACCGTTTATCATTTTCTAAAATTTCCACTACTACCATGTATTTACCTGGTCGCAACTTTTGTGGCAACTGTTCTGCTTTCATGGTCCACGTTTCGTCCTCATGATATTCAATAGCAAATGGCACCGGCACAGCGACACCATCGCTATCAGTCAAAGTTATCCGCTCAACTAAAAAGGTGTTTTTTGCAAACAATGATCGGAACAGACGATTAAAGAACCCTTGTTGCGGATCATACGACAACGTGAACTGTGGTAATGTCCCAAGTGTCGGGTCAAGATCAGCATTGTTAAGTGTATTGAGTTCTGGCGCGAGTAAATCACGTCCGTACGTGAGCGCATCAGTATATGGATCAGTCTCACTACTTTCATAGAACTTACCCGATGTAACTTCAAGCCACATACCCTCCACGTAGGCAGTTTGCAATTCGCTCACGTTACCTTGATAAGTTATTCTAATCTGCAAATTAGCAATCTCGCCCGCTCTTGGTGGTGCATTAAGTGAAAGTAAGAAGTATCCACCATTAATACTATTACTGATTTCATCATCAATATCTAAGACACTGGCTGTGATCCAAGCAGGACTTGTAGTACCAGTGTCGTAGGTATACTCAACTAAAAATCGTTGTGGCCCATCTCCGGCAGAATTTTTAGTTTTTGCTGCTAGCGACAAACGAAGTTGTACCGAGTCAAGTACCGTGCCACTTTCAAAATCTGGCAACAAGAAATCCGAGAACAACATACTGTGTGACGTACAGCCAGCTTCCGGCAAACACGAAGCCATCACATAATCATTAGAGGTATCAACAACTACCTCAGCTTCTGCCGAAGGTTCCGCGGATGTTTGCGTATCGCCAGTTTCAATTGAGGTACTTTGGTCGTCATTTGTTTGAAGCTCAGGTGCAGGTTCACTCTCAGTTGTTGTTTCCGTATTTTCCTCGGTCACCACTGCACTACCGCTCTGAGTTTCAACCGAAGCTGGTTCAGGTTGAGGTTCTGGTTCAGCTATCGTTTGTGGCTCTGGTTCTGGGGTTACAGGTGCTGCGGGTACGGGTTCAGGTTTAGGCTCGACTGGTGTCTCAGGTACTGGCTCTGTCACCATATCCTCGGTGATAATAGCTTGCGCTAGAGGAAATAGTTCACGCGCACTAGGAAACACTCCCCAAACAGGTGAGGATGTATATACCGAAACTGTCTCTTCTGTTGCTTGCGGCTCTGGCACTGGTTTAGGTGCTGATTCGGGTTCAGGTGTCGGCTCTGGTGGAGGTTCGGGTGTCGGCGCACTCGGTGTAGTTTCTTCTGTTGATGGGACGTCTTCAGTATTTGATTGAGGATCTTCAGTAAGCGGTAAAGATTCGCCGCTGTCAGCCTGCACAGCTTCATCAGTGGTTGACGCTCCGTTGGAAGTAGGATCAACTGACACCACATTAGGATCTGAAGCACTTGGAGCGTCTTCACTTTCTTGTGCAGAGAATAATCCAAGTTCGGAAATGTAGGCTGAGTTTTTTTCCGTGAAATCTTGATACAGAGAATATTCAGAAATGTCTTGACTGAGCACTGACTCTAATCCAAGCCATGTGTCTGATGTAACCTTGCCTGGAATAATAACCAGCTGTTCGGTAGTGTATACCGTTCGATCAACATAAATAGCGTACACACCAAAAGCACCTACGAGCAAAGTTGCCAGTATAGTGAAAACTGTTGATTTTTTAAATAGATTTACCGTTCGTATCACAACACTTTAAAACCCACCCACAAAGAAAACGGGGGTCATTATAGTATAACGCCCCGGCTGTTTAAGCCGGGGCGTTATAGCTACTTTGTCTGTGGATTAAAGAAGTTTTTACTTTAATATAGTCTTTACATCATTGATTTCTTTTTCAATCAAGGTCTCTGATACTTCAAGTGCTTGATTTAATCCTTCTACGGCATCTTTTTCTTTTTGGGATAATCTTGGGCGCTTGGTTATCAGATTTATCTGATCGTATATTTCATCTCGTAAGGCAGAGAATATTTTTTCCATCTGATCTTGAATTTCGCGCGTCTCTCGTCTAAGTTTTTCTTCTTTAATTTTACCCTGCTTTCGATCGTACCAAAGGTAAGCCAATAGCATTGTAATGATAAGCAGGAGGAAAAGAATAAAGAGGTTGCCTGCGGTAAAGAAGTCCCACAGGGTGACTTCTTCAACCACTTCAGCTGGCTTAATCCATCCCGCAGTAATCAAAACTGCGACGGTACTTTCTCGAGAGTTACCAGCTTTATCAAATGCGATAACTTTAATAGTATAGGTACCGTCTTCAAGTTCTTTAAGGAGGTAGCCAATCTTCGCTTCGTCCGGAGTAACTTTAAATGGTTCCTTATCAGCAATCGTCATTTCATAGTAATCAATACCGGAAGTTGAATCACTCGCAGCAAAGTTTAATTGCGGGAAGCCGGTGGTAGAATTTGCAGCCCGGACATCAATCGTAAACGGTTCTGGTGCAGTAGTATCAATTTGAATCTTTCGATTAAGGACTGCTCCCCAACCTACCTGATTTTTGTATTTAATACTAAGGTACTGTACACCGTCAATTAAGTTTTCTCGTGTTACTTTAAATTCATCAATCGGCGGGTCATACACTGCCTCTTTATTTTTTTCTGGTTGATTTTCTGAACTGGTAGAAAGTTCAACAGCTACTACGTTGACGTCAAATGGTAGTGTCCACGAGAACGCTCCTTCAGTGTTCTTGTACCAGATCTCAGGATCAAGGAAGGCTTGTGATCCTACTTCTGGCGCTCTCGGTGGATCTCCGAATACAATTGCTTCTTCAGAATTATCGGACTTTGGTTTTGTTTCAGTCGGTTTTGATTCAGGTGTTGGAGTAGGAGTCGGTGTCGGCGGTGGAACTGTTCCAGTTGCTACGGTGTACGCACCTGACGATCCATTTTTATACACATCAGTTCCCCGACCATCAGCTGCCAGTACCGAAGCATTACTTACGGTCAGCGCTCCCGCTCCCGCAGCGACTGTTCTAAATGTAATAGTAAGTAAGTTTGATTGAGCCGTAAATGGTGCCGGACTGCCTCCGCCAAATGTTACCGTTCCTGCGGTATTAGAAAATGCTGGTTCAGTTGTCCAAAGTGAAAACACAGATCCTTCTTTACTAACACTCACTACCGACAACACCGCCGGATTAAATTTAAGTCCTGCTTCAACAGCATTGATACTTGATCCGGCCGGTGACACTCTCACCGTCACGGTAAATGTTTGACCGACAGAATAATTTCCAGTAGCTGGAGACATGAGTAAATCAGCCGCAAGGGTGACGTGTGCTGAAAGCAAAAATCCCACTACAACGAGTAGTGATCCAAGGAACTTTGTGATGAGATTGTGTGTAAGAGAGAACATAAGAACATTTCTACTAAAGCGGGGAATCTGCATACCTACAACTTTGATCGTCTGCGATCAGGAGTTATTTTTAATTTTACTTTTTCTTTTTCTTCAGGCTTTAGTAACGGTAATATAAGAATGAGTACACCATTTTTAATTTTAGCTTCAGCCTTTTCAATTTCAACGCTTTCTGGCAAGATGATACGCCGGTAAAAATCTCCCCACACACATTCTTCAGCAAAAAAAGCACCGTGCGGTTTACTTTTAGGAAACACAATGAACTCGGGTCGAATACGTCGTCCTTCAATTAATACTATGTCAGCATCCCCTTCAATTGAAACGTGTACATCATTCATATCTGCTCCCGCTGCTTGGGCATATATAACAATAGTGCGCTCCGTTTGAAACACATCAACATCGAGTTGCGCCACCTTATCAACGGCGGTTTCTTCTTCACTCGATTGTAGTGTCTGGTCGGATCTAACACCGCGACCTTTGAGACGTTGTAGAAATGACATACTTTTCATTATTATAGTACATATATATGTACGACTACGAAGTTTCCCACAACATCAGAATAGAGAAGAGGGAATATTGAATATGGAAGATACGAAAACAAATGTTCAGCAACATAGTTGATGAGCTTTTTTGTTTAATATGTTTTACAGAAGTATAGAACTTTAGAAAATGAATGCAATTCGCGAAACACAAGGAATTTGGAATGGGCCTTACTTTCTTTAGTTCCGGATAAGTCATAGGGTTTAAAACTTTCAGAAACGAGTGCAGTGCTAGGAGTGAGAAAGCAAACTCCTTTGCTTTCTCAAGACTCATTGCGGTATTTTGAAAAAATAACTAATTAGTAGACAGCTTCTGTAAGAAGCAAGGACATATACAGCAGCGGTCCAGCGATTTTCCCAAGGGAAGGAAAAATCTCGGCTCTGCATACAGAAAATATAGTCGCAAGCTCCTTATTTTCCAGCAAAATAAATTTAGAGTAGGTAAAAAGTGATTCAATATCACTTTTTACGCGCTCGTTTCTTCATTCATCGCCTAAGGATACAAAATTAGTCTGCTAGGGTGTAGGTACCGTTACTTAAACGTTTGAATAAGTTGGCATCCTGGAGATTTACCACAATCGTATTGTCTTTAACGTATCGTTCTTTACGTACTTTATCAATCAATTCTTCACGAGAGAGAGGTCCATCGTTG
>JAYSSH010000064.1:0-3590 GCA_043720635.1 Candidatus Kaiserbacteria bacterium | reverse complement strand
ACTCGTTACCTTGCTTTGAGGGAGTTATTGTTTCGCTACTCTTATTAAAGCACATCATGAGGAATATAACAAGCAAATTACCATTATCTTTCTAGCTCAGGTAGATTGATATTGATTACAACATAATTGCCAGAAGCGCCAAATATGCTCACGGATTAAATATATATAAATATAATATTAAAAATCACTACGGCTTTGATTGCGCGTAGTGATTTTTGCCTTAATTGGCTTGGTTTAGAGTCCAACTCCTACTCCGGAAGTAACGGAAGCGTCACTTTCGATGGTGGTATCAAGTACATCTGTTTTAATAGTAGTATCTACTGATGTTTCACCCTCCATTTTGGCATTCTGATTAGAATTTTCGTCAGTTGTGGTTGTTGTAAAACTAGCTTCATCTCCACGGTCTATTTCCACTCCGTCAATTGAGAAATCAATATCAGCGATAATTCCAGTGTTAGAATCAATTTCTACTTGTCCAAGCGTTGATAATTTTGCTTCTACTTCTCCAGCGAGAGTAGCGGCTTTATCTAAGGTTACCCGTGCGTCAGCTTCAGCTTGCGCAGTTGCGTCAGTGGTCAAGGTGGTAGCGGTGGTTATTTTAGTATTTAAGTCGGCGTACACGTTGGCGTTTAATTTAGTTTGATATTTTACTAAAATATTTTTTAATGAGGATGTTCTCGCTTTCATATCAGCTTGGTACGCTGTAATTGAGTACAAACCAGCAGCTAGATCTGAAGCCTGTATGACGGTTGATACTTCGGCAGCAAATTTGGTATCGAGTCCTTCAAGGGCTAGAAAAGTAATAATTGCTTGCTGTGCACGTAGATTTGTTTCCGCAGCCACAGTCTCACTACTTTTGGCTGAGGCATTACTTGCTACAGCAAATTGATTAGTGATGTTAGCTGAAACTTGGGTAGCTGTTTCCGTAGACAAACGACCTGCTGCGTGTAAGTTTTGAGCTTCTTCGATTCGTTCTTCAAGGATGGCAGTTTGGACTTTAGCTTCGCTGTCAGCTGAGAAAGCAAAAGCGGTACGAATGTTTTCGTTAAATTCAGTTTTTACTGGATAGAGAAAATCTCCGGGTACAGCATTTTGAGCAGCAAAGGTAGTTGATCCACCGATTACAACTGCAAGTATAAGAATTAATGGCATAAAAGAATAACGTAATGATAATAATGGTGTACTCCTTGTCACGGGTACTTCCTTTATAAAACGATTTTCCTCCCCTGCTCTTACACTATGAAACATAGCGTAGCTTTGTAGGTTATCTGCAATGCGTGTTCGGGCACTATCAGAAAGCTTAATATCCTTAAGCTTGGCAATGTATTCTGTTGTTTTTAATTCCGGATTCATATATGTAAAATTGTTTGCAAGCGCTTAGTCGCCCGATTGATACGAACAGATATTACATTGGCCGTTTCGTCTAAAAGGGCTGCAATATCTTTCGGTTCTAGACCTTCAACAAACCGCAATACCATTACCTCACGATCTTTTTCGTCGAGATGTTCCAAGGCTTCAATTACTTCACGGTGACTCGCGAGAATCTCGGCACTGGGGCTTTTTTCGATCGGTGCATATCCTTGGTCCATTTGGTCGTCAAGGGAGTCTGATTTTTTCTTTTTGTACCAGTCTTTAGCTAAGTTATTTGCAATTGTATATAAGAGGGCGCGTGGATTGGCGACGTCGGTGCCAGCTTTAAGATATCCCCAAAAGCGCATAAATACCTCCTGGGTCATATCTTCTGCAATATCTACATTTGATACCTTAACAATACAGAAACGAAAAATCGCATCTCCATATTCAGAGAAGACTTCCGCAAACAATTTTTCAGCACTGCTCTGTATCATAAAACGATTAGTTACCCATACTCTTACATTGAAAGCACGCCCCGGCAAGCCCTAAAGGTGTACTTTTTATAGTAATCGCAAAGACAGAAATATATATCCATGGTAGTTTACATATATGGTGACCCTGTACTGGCCGATGTTCTCAAAGAAACCAAGAGCACCGCGCGAACTAGTACTGGTGACATAGCCCCACACAGGAGGAGCTGTCACATTATTGGCCAAGCCAAGCCAACCCCCTGAGGCGTGCATAAGTCCTCAGAAACCCCAGTTGGTCAGCTGGGGTTTTTTAATTTTACTTGCTCAATACTGCCATTGCACGTATTCTCTATGTAGATTTACTGCTCATTTGTATCATTTGTGTCTACCCTCCAACTTCAATGAGGTTGCAATGTCACATAATCAAACTAAGTCCCCCGTACTGTTAATCAGTCCGCTCCCTCGTTTTTTGTGGGAGCCCCCTTTTGATAGGCCGCAATACAATGGTCGGCATCATATCGGCATTATGCGTCAAAAGTGTAATCGCCGTGTCATTTGGCGGTTTGTGTATCGCGGCGATGGTCGTCCAATGTTTAATACGTGGTTTGATGAAGTTCGGCACTTTTCCCATGGTTTTGCCGCCGTTGCTCTGCGTGATAAGTGGCACTTCATAACTTCTGATGGCAAGACCGCCTGTCGACACCGTTTTTTAGAGGTTGGGATGGTAGACAGTAATGGTCAAGTTCTTGTTCTACACCCTCTAAGAGTCGACCCGAGTACCAGGCTGCCCGTTTGGAAAATTTACACCCTGCCTTCATGTATGAAGAAGCATCCCTAACTAAAAGCACTACCAATACACTTGTTTGGTAGTGCTTTTTACATTTTTTTATATTCGTTTGAAACTTTACTTATATATGAGTATGATGAAGCGTATGAAAATCTACTCGTGGAATGTGAACGGTATTAGGGCAGTGTTAAAGAAAGGAGAGTTTCAAGCTTTTTTGAAAAACCATAATCCGGATGTGATTTGCCTCCAGGAAACCAAAGCACATCAAGATCAGGTCGAGATCGACCTGGGGGAGTACGAGGAGTACTGGTGTTCTGCCGAGAAAAAGGGGTACTCGGGAACAGCCATCTTCAGTAAAATAACGCCAGAAAACGTGTTTTACGGTTTACCAGAACATATTTCCTCTCAATACAACCTTAAAGATACCTATGGGGACACCACGACAGAAGGCCGTGTAACGACCGTGGAATACGAAAATTTCTACATTAGTACGGTATATACCCCGAATGCCAAGGATGACTTGTCACGTATTCCTATGCGAAACCAGTGGGATCCCGCCTATCTGGCCTATATGACTGAACTTGAAGCCATGAAACCGGTAATTTACTGCGGGGATTTTAACGTGGCACACACGGAATTAGACTTAGCCCGACCAAAGGAGAATGTCGGCAAAAAAGGTTTTACCACAGAAGAACGAGGTGGTTTTGAAGCCATGATTAAAGCAGGCTTTGTTGACACCTTCAGGTACCTCTACCCCACTGAAACCGGGCACTATACTTGGTGGTCCCATTTTGCGAATGCGCGAGAGCGAAATGTCGGCTGGCGGATCGATTACATAATGGGCTCCCCTGCGCTTGTTCCCTTGCTCAAGTCGGCGAGGATTCATCCGGAGGTTCATGGCTCTGACCACTGCCCAATATCTGCCGAGTTTAGTTTTTAGGAGGCAACTTCCACAAATCGTTTATCCCGTTGTTGGTCAG
>JAYSSH010000063.1:0-9493 GCA_043720635.1 Candidatus Kaiserbacteria bacterium | reverse complement strand
AATCAGCGAACTACTGCGTTAGCCTGCGCAAAATAATCCTCACCGTACAAAAAGTACGGCTCGTCATATTTTACTTGTCCTTCTTACAGAAACTGTCCACTCATTGGGTATTTTTTCAAAATCCCTCAATAAGTCTTGCGAAGTGACATTAGGTCACTTCTCACCTTGTATTTCATCCAATTCTGAAAGTTCTTGAGATCAATTTTTATTGAAACAAAATCGCCCAGGAGTCCCTGGGTGATTTTGTCGATAGTTTGTAACTTTTTTTTAATACTGTTTTAATTGGTGGCGTAATGACTTGAAAGATTTAATAGTTAAGTATATAGTTATATCGGCTAAGTCGTAACACATTAATGTTTTGCTAGCGGAAGCTGTCAAAACAACCCCAGTCTTCGGATTGGGGTTTTGCTTTATATTAAAAACTCAATGACGTCGCCATCTTTTACTATATATTCCTTACCTTCGGCGCGGAGTTTACCTGATTCTTTGGCTTTGACTAGTGACCCAGCGTTTACAAAATCCTCAAAGGCAACAACCTGAGCGCGGATGTATTTTTTTTCAAAGTCTGTATGAATGGCGGCGGCTGCTCGTGGGCCGGTACTACCAATCGGAACTGTCCAGGCGCGGGTTTCCTTTACGCCTGTTGTGAAGTAGCTCATGAGGCCTAAACGGTCGTAGCAGGCGCGAATTAAGCTTCCTACGCCACTATCTTGAGCGCCATACTCACGTCTAAAATCATTTTTCTCATCTTCAGAGAGATCCCGCAATTCGTGCTCCATCCCGGCATCAACCACGACGTATTCACTGCCAGATTCTTCAAAAAATTCTACCAGATCTTGCCAGCGACTATCGTTTTGTTCATCAAGATTAAAAGCATCGGTTTTTTTGTTACAAATATACAAAAATGGTTTCATGGTTAAGAGATGGAGTGCCTTCACCGCTTTAATTTCCTCAACGGTCATCGACAAGGTATTAGCGAGTTGTCCTTCACGCAAATGTGGTAATAGTCTAACGAGTACATCACGCTCAACAATGTCATCTTTGTCGCCCTTTTTCGCATCACGTTCTACGTTGCCTAAACGTTTTTCAACAGTTTCCGTGTCAGCAAACACTAGTTCGAGATTGATAACTTCAATGTCACCCAAAGGGTCTACACCGCCAGAGACATGGTGAATATCACTATCTTCAAAAATTCGCACCACTTGCGCAATCATATCAGTCTCACGTATGTTCGCGAGAAACTTATTTCCCAAACCTTCTCCCGTAGACGCTCCTTTAACGAGGCCTGCAATATCAACAAATTCCACAACCGCGGGAATTATTTTGTCAGTTCCAGAAATCAAAGCTAACGTAGCCAAACGACTGTCAGGCACAGCCACAACACCAACTGTTGGATCAATGGTTGCAAATGGGTAATTAGCAATTAACACCTCATTTTTAGTGAGGGCTGTAAAGAGTGTTGATTTTCCAACGTTTGGGAGTCCGACAATTCCGACCGAAAGTGACATAGTATAAAAATTTAAATAAAGCGTGATGGAGTTAATCCATCACGCCCCTATTAATACGAACACATGCAGACTTGGGGGGGGTGCACATGTAGCGACTAACAGGACTATTTTTATACCACACTACATCTTAAAATAAAAGTAATTAAAACAGCGGCGCAACGTATTCACAGAATTTGATGTCTGATACGTCTTTGGAAAGTTTATCTGCAAAATATGCTTTTACTGAATCACGATTACCAATTTCATCAATTAATTTTGCATCAACCGCTTTTTGACCAATTACCGTACTGCCATCAGCTAATTTGTTCACTTCTTCTTCGGAAAGGTTTCGATTTTTAGACACCAGTTTTACAAACTCATTTTTTATAGTATCGAGCTGCCCTTGGAAGTACGTACGGTCATCATCACTAAGTGGTTTATTTGGATCACCAGCATCTTTAAACTGACCAGTGGTTAAGGGCACATAGGTAAGGCCGTCTTCTTCATTTTTCTTTGATTCTTCAACGTATGACATAGTGACACCAATACTACCAACGTCAGACATCACTGATGCATAAATTCGATCAGCCGCTGAAGCTACCATATATCCACCTGAGGCTCCGATATCACCTATTAACGCTACATTTGGCAATTCCAGGGCGCTTATTTGTTTTGCAATGTCTTCAGCGGCTACCGGTGTACCCCCTGGCGAATTCACTTCAAATAAAACCCCTTCAATAAATAAGTCATCTTCCGCTACTGATGTTAAAAAATCACGTACGTCTTTTGGTGTGACGGCAAATTCTGGATAGAGTGCACCTGTTCCCCACGGCATAATCACACCCTCAATTGGCATTACGGCAATGTTACATACACCATCACTCACTGAGCTGTACCCGAAACTAAAAATCATAATAATCGCACCAAGCAAAACTAGGGTTAGGATAACGCCAAACACTTTAAGTAACACACTAGCGAATTCGCGTCCAAATGAAATAGTAGGCATTGAAAAAAGATTATACTACACTGTTTACCAATTTAGATAGGTGATGGTGCACTGAAGCGTGGTAGCTATTGAAACCCACACTAAATACGGAATATTTACGTAGGTGACCCAGGAAGCGTAGGGATAAATAACGTACATTAACCAAACTAATGTACTTAAAACTAAAAATATATCTATCGTAGCAAGTACATTGTTTTGTAATCCAAATTGAATTGGTGAAAAAATAATATTAAAAAATAAATTGAGAGCAAATGGTAGTGCGACCCACAATGGAATTTCCCCTTGCCAAATTTTATAAAAAACATAGCCAAACGAAATTGCAATAATGGTGTAGAGAACCGACCAGATTGGACCAAAGACCCATGATGGTGGTGCCCACTCCGGTTTTAGTAACGTTGCGTACCAAGTTTTTGTATCCATAATTCTTAGTATACCATGTGAATTTTAAAGAATTAAAATAGGCGCCACTCAAAGAAGAGTAGCGCCCATTAGTTCCTTAGTAGTAAGAAACGCGTCGAGGGCGAACAGTATCGAAGGTGAAATAAATACCTCCATTTTGGAACTGGTAAATATTTACCAGTCCATGTTGGTACGATTCGTACTGGCCACGACTTGTAACAGCTGTCATCTGCCTATACCCACAGCCATTTGGCATTACGTCGCCGGATTGGAAGTTATCGAGATAATCGTACAAGCCAGCGATCGTAGTGCAAGACAGAAACAATTCTTCGCGAGGAAATTTTTCCTGTACCCTCGATGGTTTGGACGTGATGATAGTTGTCGAGTTGACATACATATCTCCACAACCCGATAGTCCCAGTGCAGCAATTACAACGAAAATCAGTTTCATTTACATCTCCTGAATAGAAAAGCCTAAGAAAATAATACATTAATTATTAAAAAAGTCAACCTAAAGGTTGACTTTTTCTCTCTTAAATTCCCTTTCTTCCCAGCACTTCCACCTCCCTAAGCCACTTCTCGCGACAAATTCCATCGACCTTTTCACACGGACCATATGCACTCACCGCAGTTCGTAACCCAGCAAATTCAAGAATCCCGTATTGAATTTCATTAGTAAAATCACCAAAGTTCCACCACGTTTTGAACGGTGAATGAGAACCAGAAAGAATAATCACGCGAGCCGTTCGACCCTTAAGATGCTTTTCAATCCGTTTTGTTTCTTTATTAAAGTTAAAAGCAAACCCAGGTAACCAAAAACGATCAAATAATCCCTTAAGGATAGCTGGCATGGTGCACCACCAGTTTGGGTACACAATCACAATATGGTCAGCATCACGGAATTTATTTTGTAAATCAATCAAGTCCGGTTCTAGGTGCTGAATCTCTTTATATCCTTTATGGAGTATAGGATCAAAATTGAGTTCACCAATATTAACGCGCACCACAGTGTGCCCTGCATCTTCAGCTCCGGCTTGATAATGATCGGCTGCGTACCCACTAAACGAATCTTTGTCTGGATGCCCACACAACACGAGAATTTTCTTTGACATAATTAAACCCAGTATAACGCAACAGTGCCTAGACAAAGTCCAAGCACTGTTGATTACTCTTTAACTAAGTCAATTAAAAAATTTAAGCAAATATTTAAATTATCTAAGTTACAAACTAGACATTCAGAACTGGATGAAATACAAGGCGTACAAGTAAAATGATGCGAGCCGTATTTTTATTACGGCGAGTTTTATTTTATGCAGGACAACGCAGTAGTTCGCCAGTTGTGGATGTCGCCCCTACCTTCTTATACTGCCATTAGGATTGAACTTGCCTTGTGCTCCAAGTTGCATCTTCATCATTTTCTCCTTCATCTCTGGAGTCATGGCGCCCATAATTTCTTGCTGGTATTTTGGTAATACTTTCATGGCTGCTGCCATTTGATTATTGCCATTACTTTTAAGCTCCGCCTGCATCTCTTTAGCAATTTTTTCAAATAAAGCTGGATCTTTTTCCAACATAGTCATAATCATCTCTTGCTGATCAGCCGGCACGTTTTTCATTTGTGACTGAATCACTTTCTTTACTGCAAAATTTTTTATTTTTCCAAACATATGAAGCAAATTTTACCATACAATCACTACATTTACCGAAACTGTGTAGTATAGACAAAACAGTAAAAAAGTGTTACTATTGCGCCATTATTTAATTTAGTTTTATATGGCATTTTTAAGCAGTTTATTTGAAGGATTGATTACATTTATTAGTTTCGTTGTATTTGGTCTTTTATTTAAGACGTTACCGCGAACAGCCGTCACACTTATTGTGCTAGCAGTAGCTCTCTACGTTATTTTCTTTGCAGGCACTGCTGAAGTAGCTGAAGAAAAAGCTACAACAAAACTTTCTAGTGTCGTTGTCGAAAGTGCTGCAAATACAAGTGGCGATAGTACATTTACTGCCGTGGGAACATTACAAGCGGTATCTGAAGCTAAACTACAAACTGAATCAGGCGGTCGTATTATTGGCGTCTACACTGAATTAGGTGCTACGGTTCGGGCTGGTGCCATTATCGCTCGTCTTGAGGGAGCTTCTGAAAGTGCACAACTTCTCCAAGCCCAAGGAGCGTATGAAGCAGCTATCGCCGGTTCAGCCCAAGGTGATGTGGGAAAAAATGAAGCTGAAAATGCCAAAAGAGCTGCTCAAAATGCTGCAGTAACAACCTACAAAAATGCCTACACCACTGTGTCAGGAGTAGTATTTACGTCTCTTGATAAATTCTTTGCTAATCCAAATTCACAAATCCCAGGAGTACGTATCAGTAAGGCTAACACTTCATTCCAAAATATGGAGCGAGTAAATCTTCAAACCGTTCTTCCTGCTTGGCAAACAAAAGCCAATTCCCTCTCTACTGACAGCAACCTCACCGGTGCATTAACTGAAGCGGAAATTAATACCAAGAAGGTTCTCGCAATGGTAGATGATTATATAATTGCCTTTAACAGAGAAAATCCAAATTCACAATATACAGAAGCTGATTATGTTCGACTGGCTGGAGAATTCACCGCGCTTCGAGGTCAACTCGTTGGAATATTATCGAGTATTGATGGAGTTCGAACGGGATTAGCGAATGCTGATGAAGCTATTAAACGTGCTTCCATCGCCGGTTCTGGTAGCCTAGTCTCAAGTGCTGATGCGCAAATAAAAATTGCGCTTGGTTCTCTGCGTGGTGCACAAGCTAACTACGAAAAAACTCTTGTGCGTACACCAATTACTGGTGTAGTGAATGCGCTCTATCTTAAAACCGGTGACTACGCTTCCCCAGCAACTCCAGCTGCTATTATTGCGAACAATAATCAAGGTCTTGAAGTCTCAACTTCAGTTAGTCAGGAAGAAAGTGCCCTTATTAAAATTGGTGATGAAGTCCGCATTGATAAAGTAGCTAAAGGTATAGTGGCTGCAATTGGTGGATCTATTGACCCAACGACCGGTAAAGTGGCGGTAAAAATTAGTGTTGATGAAAATAGCACCCTGCAAAACGGTTCAACCGTGTCGGTAGTATTTACCACTGAAAAAAGTTCTGATACTTCTGAAGTCAGCATCCCCCTTTCGGCAGTCAAAATGACCGGGAGTGGTCCTATTGTATTCACCGTTGATGCAGAAAAAAACACATTGATTGCTAACCCTATTGTTTTAGGAAATATTCGGGGAGATGTAGTGGTTGTGACTTCGGGTATTAATCGTGATACTCCAATTGTAACCGATGGAAGAGGTCTTAAAGAAGGAGTGGAAGTAACTATTGAAACAAAATAATATGCACTCTCTCTGGTTATTTTTTCTCCATAAGCGAGAATTCAGCATTTTATTGATGCTTGCCTTAATTGGACTTGGTGCCTATGCAGCGATTATTATTCCCAAGGAATCGTTTCCGGAAGTTATTGTTCCTGTCGGAATTGTAACTACCGTCTATCCTGGGGCTGGAGCGTCTGATATTGAAGAATTAATTACTAACAAGCTGGAAGATGCGATTGCCAACGTAGAAGATATTGAAAACCTCACTTCAACGTCACGTGATGATGTATCAACTATTAGCGTAGAATTTGCAGCGAACGCCGATATTGATAAATCAATTCAGAAGCTAAAGGATGCTGTAAATAGTGCTAAAGGTGAATTGCCCAGTGATGTAAACGACCCATTTGTATCAGAAGTTGATTTTTCTAATCAACCCATTTTAATACTAGCGATTTCTTCTGATCTTTCACCCACAGACTTTACCGCGCTGGGTGAAAAAATTAAAGATGAATTAACAACTATTAGTGGAGTATCTGAAGTACAAATTTCCGGAACACGTTCACGTCAAATTCAAGTACTTGTTAAAGAAGAAGCCCTCACGAGTTTTGGCATCGGTATTAATGATGTAACTAGTGCCCTGGGTCAAGCCAACCTCACGGTACCAGTTGGCACAGTAGCCACTGATGGTATTGAATACGCAGTTAGGTTTGAAGGGAAACTTAACACCGTTGATGATATTTAAAACGTTCCCGTTAAATCAAACAACGGTCAAGTAGTGTACATTCGTGACTTGGCTGACGTAACTGACGGTGTGAGTCGTGAAGCTTCTATTTCACGGGTTTCAGTCGATGGCGTTCCGTCTGAAGCTTCAATGACTCTTTTAATTTATAAAAAAGCTGGCGGGGACGTAACAGATGTTACCGATCCGGTGCTCGCAAAAATTGAGGAACTTAAAAAAGATGCTGGGTTGCTCAATGACTCACAAGTATTGGTGGTGTTTGATGAGGGGAAACAAGTACGTAAAGACCTATCTGAACTCGTTACTGCGGGAATTGAAACGGTAGTTCTGGTTATTTTGTGTCTCCTCCTTACTATCGGGTGGCGAGAATCATTGGTGGCTGCCCTATCGATACCGTTATCGTTTGTAATTGCCTTTATTGGGTTGTATGCCTCCGGTAACACCATTAACTTCATCTCACTATTTGCACTGATTCTCTCCGTTGGTATTTTGGTAGACTCGGGGATTGTGGTGACTGAAGCCATTCACACCCGCTTACGTAAAACAGGCAACGCGGTAGAAGCTGCTGAAAAATCTATCAAAGAATACGCCTGGCCGTTGATTGCCGGAACCATGACTACGATTGCCGTATTTGCTCCCCTCTTTTTCCTCTCAGGGGTCACGGGAGAATTTATTTCCTCGATTCCCTTTACGATTATCTTTGTATTGATTGCTTCAATCTTTGTAGCGCTAGGACTAGTACCATTGATTGCTATTTATCTGACGAGCAACGCCCACTCAAATAAATTTGAGGAAAAACAAGAAGAATACACAGAAAAAATTCAATACTGGTATCGCACCAAACTAGTTAACTTCCTTGAAAGTAAAGCGAAACAACGAGTGTTGTTATGGAGTTTGTTTGCAGGACTCATTCTGGCATTTGCACTTCCCGCTACGGGCTTACTTAAAGTTATATTCTTCCCCCCTGAAAACGTGGATGCAATTTACGTTGAAATCGAAACAATCCAAGGAACTCCCGTCGCAGATACTGACTTAGTCGTTAGACAAGTAGAAGAAATCCTCTACGACAAAGACTACATTAAATCATTTACAACCACGGCCGGATCTGGCTCTGCCTTTACGGGTAGCACTGCAGCCGGTGGTAAGTTTGCGAACATTACGGTTGATCTCAAACCAGAACGAGATGAGACCAGTATTGAGTTGGCAATGAAGTTACGTAAAGAATTTGAAGCGATCAAAGGTGGTACGGTAAAAATCACCGAACAGCAAAACGGTCCTCCGACCGGTGCCCCAGTATTTATCAAGCTCAGTGGTGATAGTCTATCTGATTTGTTACTAGTTTCTGACCGAGCTGAAAAACTACTTCTTGATATCGAAGGCACCCGTGATGTTGAAGCCAGTAGTAAAAGTAATGCGACTGAATTTGTCCTTACTATAGATAAAGGCAAAGCCAGCACCTTAGGAGTCCCACCCCAAGCGGTTGGTGGCGTGTTGCGCAGTGCCGTGTTTGGTGTCGAAGCTACAACCATTAATCAAGAAGGTGAAGATATCGATGTGATAGTTCGTCTCGGAGTCGATAAAAATACATTAGATAGTTCAGCGACCCCAAAAATCTCACTTGATACTCTTCGTAACCTCACCGTTACCTCTATTCGAGGTGAAAGTGTACCTTTAAGCAGTATCACTACCGAAACACTCGCTTCAGCCAACGCCGCTATTAATCATGAAGACAAAATTCGTCAGGTAACCGTTTCTGCTTTTACCGTGGAAGGGGTGGTAGCAGGCGAAGTGGTAAATACATTTAAAGAACGAGTGGGAGAACTTGAAGCACCAGAGGGAGTTAAAGTAAGTTACGGTGGTGAAGCGGAAAATGTAAACCAGTCGTTTACCGAAATGTTTATCGCGCTTGCTGTTGGTCTACTTCTCATGCTCGCCATATTAGTACTATCATTTAACTCCATTCGTTATTCCCTCTATCTACTCCTCGTTGTGCCCTACTCACTTATTGGGGTGTTTGCTGGGCTCGCCATGACGGGACTTGCTCTCTCATTTACATCACTTCTTGGTGTAATTGCTTTAGCCGGTGTAATCATAAACCACAACATCATTTTGATGGACTCAATGATTACTCATAAAGGTGCTCAAAAAGAAGATGAGTCACTTATCGATCAAGTAGCCGACGCTTCAGTCTCACGCTTCCGCCCGATTATGCTTACGACCATTACAACCGTAGTGGGTATGATTCCCCTCTCTCGCATTTCAGACTTTTGGAGTCCACTTGCCTTTGCGATTATGTTTGGTTTAACTTTTGCGATGCTTCTGACCTTAGTACTCGTGCCAACGTTGTACTACCGCAATGAACTTGAGAAACAAAACCCTATAAAGAAACAATGGTTCTTTATTCGGTGGCCAAAGTGGTTATACGATGTTTTAGGTACGTTGTTAACTCCAACTAACTAACTAAAAAACCCGCAGGCAATTGCCTGCGGGTTTTTTAGTTAGTTAGTTGGAGTTAACAAC
>JAYSSH010000062.1:0-3628 GCA_043720635.1 Candidatus Kaiserbacteria bacterium | reverse complement strand
AAAGGGCACTATAACTTCAGAAAAACCGGCTTCTTTGGCGGTTTGTACCATTGATAACACTCCTTGAACAGAACGCAGTTCTCCCCCAAGGGCTAGTTCGCCAATGTAAATGCGTTTAACTACGTCACACGATATATGTCCTGCAGTTAATAAATACGCTATGGCAATTGGCAAATCAAATACGGGACCCTCTTTTTTTAAGTCAGCCGGGGCGAGGGATATAACAATTTTATGGTTTTTACTTTTAGGTGAATCGTAGCCACTGAGTTTAATGGCCGTACTGACCCGGTCTTTGGCTTCAAGAGTGGCCTTACCTGCTAAGCCCACGATTGAAAACGAATGTAGACCTTGGCTTAGATCCGCTTCAATACTAACAATAGTTCCTCCAAGTACATGTCCCTGCACGGTATAGACTTGGGTAATGCTCATATAAAGCTTACGGTAACGGTAACTCGTGTTCTTGTTCCATATGAAGCGTGCAGGTTCGGGCGGCTGGGTTTGCGGCTAATCTATCTTCTTCAATTGCCTCACCCGAGATTTCACAGATACCATAGGTCCCCTGCTTCAATTTATCAAGTGCACGTTTGATAGCATTATAGCGATTTTCTAGTTCTGCCATAATCGCCACCCGTTCATCAGCTTCTTCAGCAGCGTCCGCTTGGTTATTTTCATCTGCTTCGTTGTGGTCTAAATCTGCTGTTTTAATAATCCAGTCTTTTGATTCCGGATCAAGCACCGCAATATCGTTCAATTCAGTAGTGACTGTAATTAGCTGAGCCTCTAATATTTCTTGGTATGTATGTTTGTTCTCCATAAGTACAATGGTAGCACAGCACTGCCTTATTTTAGCGGGTAGGAAAATTGGTTGCCAAATTTACAAATGACGTTGTGTTATTGGTAATAACAATTGTTGTATCATTTATAAATCCCCAAACTAATTCCTCTTCACCATCAGCATTTTTTAAAATGCGCACATCATTTCCGCCCGTGATACCATCGCCAAATTTATTTTGACTCATAAAATTGGTGTCTGCAAAAATTGGCGTTAAATTTGAAGCCATGGTTGATTCCCATTGGAGCATTCCTCCCAAGGCGGTCGTTTTATCTAGTAGTGAAATGGTAATCCATGGCGCACCTTCATATCCGCCAAAGGTCACTGCGGAAACTGTCTCCTTAAAATCAAACACAATCGGCGCATCTGTAAATGAGAAAAATTCGGAAGGACTGACCACGGTATTGGTGAGAGCGCTTATAAAAGTAATTTCAAATAAATCATCCGTAGCACTTCTTTGATTTTTTAGTTCGGTAAATAAATCTTCAGGGGTATACACAAGAAATGGTGCTGGGGCTACGCTACTGGTTTCAAAGGTAGTGGCCATCTCTGTGGTTATGATAGGGGCTTCAAGTGTAGTGGTGGATTTTTGTAAATAGCTACGCATACCCAGTCCCGTTACAATCACAAATAGTAATACCCCAAATGATATAAATACCAATTGATTAGTTTGGGTAATAACGTCAATAAATGAGCGTTTAGGTTCTTGTGGTGGTGCAAAGCGGCGTTCCGCTACCACCTCGTTGCGAATTGTTTTAGTGTCGATATATTCAGATTGAAAGACTGATGGATAAGAAGAAATGGGTGGTGCTGATACCTCCGGTGCCTTACGAATGATGGGAATTGAAACGCTCACCGGAATTATTGGTTGCGGTTTAGGAACAGCGGGGATAATTTTTGGGCGTGACGGAGTAACAAGCGGACTGGCGGTAATCAGGTGGGTTTCTTTTGATCCCACTACCACAGTGGAAATTGGTGGAGGGACAATTTCTTTTTTGATGTCTGAATCTGCATTTACTGCAGGCTTGATGAGACTGACGTCAGAAACTGAAGTCGTATTACTGTGAGGTGCTTCAGTTGGAGTACTGTTTGCAATTGGTTTAAGACTCGTAACGGCAGTTACTGCATGATTAGAAATAATAGGTTTTGTTTCCGGTAGCGACGTACCAAACGTAACAATATTTTCTGGTGCTCGTTGAATTTTTTGCGTTACTAAACCTCCGGTTGGTTTTGTCGTGAACGATTCATTTTGGGCACTTGTTTCCCAAGTTGGTTTACTTGGTGTTGATACAATTTGATTACCAGCGGGAATTGCCGGAGTGTGGGGCACTTGTTTGGCAGCTTTAATTCTCGATACAACTGCCTCATGATCGGCAGTTGATTCACGACCGGTTTTAGCAGTAGCTTTTTGGATCACTCCTTTTCGTCGTTCAGCAATAGCCACCGTGTATTTAGGCACTTTGCGTTTTCGAGCCTCTTCTTTTTTTGTGTGCCACCATTGTGTCATCGAATTACCTAACGCTTCAGTTAATGAAAAACGTTTTCGCTTGGTATCAGTAATGATAACCGCTGGTAATGATTCGGTAGTGGTTTGTGATTTGGAACTACTTTGAGTAATAATCTGCTGTGCTTGAGAAGGAGTAACTGTTGGGGTTTTATTTTCTGGTATTTTTGGTATAGCCGTGGCTGTTTGTGATACTTTATGAGAATTGCTAAAGGTATGAAATGGAGGAATAGCATCAGTGTCTGCAGTTAACGGTAAGGTTGGAATTCGTTTCGTTGTTTGATCGCCTGTTGAAACCAAACGTGTAGCCGATAAATCAGTCGCAAACGTGCGCATTTTTGGAATTGTTTTAGCGGTATCGTTTGGGTTCATATACTCTCTATAGTATCTCACGTTTTACTCATAATTTTGAGTGTGTATCTGTGAGTGACATACGCAAAACAAACAGTGTCTTTACGACACTGTTTGTTTTGCTACATAATGTACCGCTTACGGGTAAGGATCTTTTGATAAGGGGATAAAGTGAGGATTTATTTTTTTGATAGAAAGTCCAATTTTTCCTTCATCTACCTTTACGACTGCAACAGGTACCCTGTCTCCTTCACTGAGTATGCCTACTAGTGATTCAAGACGGTTTGAGGTCACTTCTGAAATATGAATTAGACCCTCGTGGTAGGCATCAAGTTTTGCAAAGGCGCCAAAGGCGGTAATTTTAGTCACTACCACTTCGACAATATCACCCAAAGCATAGGTTTGAGTCATCGCGGTAATGGTGGCTGCTGCCACTAGAGTAGATTCCATAGTTCCCGTAATATACACCAACCCATCATCCTTAATAGTGATTTCAGTCACCCCAGACTCTTCTTTAATTTTATTAATCGTTTTACCACCTCCACCAATTACCAGTCCAATTTGTTCGGGTGAAATACGGACCATTTGTATGTGGGGTGCACGTGATGAAATTTGTGCACGCGGTTTTTCAATCGTGGCGTTCAACGTATCTAATATATGTAACCGTGCTACTCGAGCTTTTTCTAACGCGCCTTTTAATATTTCGATACTTACCCCCGCTACCTTTACATCCATTTGAATCGCCGTGATGCCAATATGTGTTCCTGCGACTTTAAAATCCATGTCCCCATGTTCATCTTCCGGTCCTTGGATATCTGTTAGTAATACATACGAATGGGGACCAATAAGTACTCCCGAGGCGATGCCAGCAACATGTCTTTTTATAGGTACTCCCCCATCACACAAAGCCAGTGAGCTTGCGCACACGGAAGCCATAGAAC
>JAYSSH010000061.1:0-3671 GCA_043720635.1 Candidatus Kaiserbacteria bacterium | reverse complement strand
TTTTTTGAACTTCTTTTTTGCAGCGACTTTCTTAAGGGTAATTTTTTTCGGTACAGGAATAGTCAAAATAGTCACGGGGGTAGTTTCTGCACTGCCGACAATTTCTACAGCAGTCTTTGATTTTGTTACTTTCTTAGTGACTGCTTTTTTTGTTTTTTTAATGCTCGCCATTATTTCTGCATTACTTGGCATGGTAGCTTTTGTTGTAGTCTGCTTTTTTAACACCGCCGTTTTTTGCACAGTTTTTTTAGTACGAGTTTTTTTCGCATCAACATCTACAATAGTTAAAGAGCGGGTCGCCATAGATATAAATATTGTACCTTAAAAAAATCAGAAAATTTATTTTCTTGTCCACAAACGTAAGAAAAGTGAAAATGGAATAGAGAATATTGAAAAGTGAAAATACAAACAGTGTTCTTCGTTTTAAAAACGAAGCTGCGGTTAATTCCGAAAGTATAACTATTATAGCAGATTTAATGATTAAACATTTATGCAAATCAACTTGACATTGTTTTTATAGAAGTTTAATATATAAGTATCCACATGAGAAATACCTCCTAAGGTTTCGTCCTTAGGCGGTATTTTTCTTTCTCCCAACTTTATTTTGTAAATTGTCCATGTAGATGATTTTCTCGCGGGCTTCTTTTTTAAGTAGGGTTGAGCAAGTTTTAATATACGGACTCATTACCATCTTGAGTTTTTGGTTGTTATAGAGGTGACGTATCAACGAGTAGAAGTCGCCATCACTAGTTATAATTACTGCTTTGTCGTAGTTATTAAAATCAATCATAACTTGTAGCACTAAATCAGCATCCACATTACCTTTGGGCTTTCCAGCTTCATCTGGTATGACTGGCTTAAATTTTATAATAAAACCAGCCTTTTGAAGTAGTTCATAAAGGCTGTCGTTGGTAGGGATGTATCCCAAAAACATATACGCAGTGGTAACAGAGTATTTTTCTTTAAGGTACTTACGAAAACGGAACCAATCCATTTCCCAACCTTGAGATTTAATCCCTCGATAGACGTTTTGAGAATCAATGTATGCGTAATTACTTTCGGGGTCTTTCATGTGTAAATAATAACATGCATGATAATTAAATTGCATAAAAAACCTGAACCCCCATGCCGTGGTTGGTGACTGTCGCAAGTTAATATTTGTATTAAAAAATGCACCCCGCAATCAAGTTGCGGGGTGTGTGAATTTGGGTATGATCAGTCGTGTGGTGGCAAACTTCAACAGTATCTGACATGAGTTCTTGTTCGACACCGTGATCCATCAGTTGTTTCATCACATCTTCCATCAGAGTAATGGTACGGCCTTGCATAAATGTTGCTGGGGTATCTCCGTGGTCGAAGTCAATTGCTCCCAGTTGTGCCGGAGTAAAACGATTGCGAGAGATTGCAAACGCCAGCGCTTCGGGTGAGGTAACATGGTCAGCATACTCAGGCGCGCGACTTCTCCTGATTGAAGCCGAGGGAGTTGCCTGTTTATACATTTCATAGCCAATGTCAATAATTCGCTTTTCTACAGCCTCATAAAATTCCTGTAAAGACAGGTGTTTTTGATTCAGACAAAAATTGAGAAATTCAACTTCTGTTTTTGTCCACCTATGATTTCGCCAGACTTTTCCACCTACCAGCTTGAAGTCTGCAAGGCTGATGTTTATTTCGGCCCGAAGTCTATCTTGCAGCATGGTTCGTTCTCCTCATTTGTATCTATAACAAGTGTCTATTGCTAGAATACAATTGTAGTTTAATAAGTCAAGTATTTCCTGCGCGTGATATACTCACTATACTATGAACCAAGCGCGGGCTCTGGAGATTTTAAAGACGGGAGCTAATGTGTTTTTGACCGGTGAACCGGGGGCGGGGAAGACGTATGTGATTAATCAATACATTGCGTGGCTTGAAGCCGCTGGGTTACCTGTGGCGGTAACGGCGTCGACGGGAATTGCCGCCACGCATATTGGCGGAATGACCATTCACTCCTGGAGTGGGGTGGGGGCACGCGATACTATTAATCAATATGATCTCGACCAAATTATGACGCGGGAGAAGGTAGTCAAACGGATGAAAAAGGCGCAGGTGTTAATCATTGATGAAATCTCGATGATCGATGGCACGATGCTTGATATGGTGGACGTGATAACGAGAACTGCCCGGGGGAGAGATGATGCGTTTGGTGCCCTGCAAGTAATTTTTGTGGGAGACTTTTTTCAGTTACCGCCGGTAACAAAAATGGGTAATATGATGCGCTATGGATTTGAATCCCGAGCTTGGGAAAATGCACGACCGTTAATATGTTATCTCTCAGATCAATTTCGCCAGGAGGATGAACAGTTGCTTGCTCTACTAACATCTATTCGTCGTAACGAAATTGAAGAAGAGCACTACACGTTACTCAATGAACAAACGGATATTAGTTATGAAAATATCGAGCCCACTCGCTTGTATACGCATAATGCTGACGTTGATTTGGTGAACAATACAAAATTGGCGGCGCTCACGGGAAAACCAAAGACGTTTAAAATGGCTGGACGAGGGAGTAAGCCATTGCTTGAGGGGTTGGTAAAAAACTGTTTGTCACCCGATACGCTCATTCTAAAAGAAGATGCGATGGTCATGTGTACTAAAAATAATTTTGAAGCAGGCTACGTTAATGGAACTTTAGCTAAGATAGTTGATTTTGAGCGGGAAACAGGACTGCCAATTATAGAAACTACGGAAGGTAAGCGTATTGTAATGAATACAACTACCTGGGATGTAATTGAAGATGGAAAGACGCTCGCTCAAATTGAGCAAATTCCTTTGCGTCTCGCTTGGGCCATTACCGTACATAAAAGTCAGGGTATGTCGCTTGATGCAGTTGAAGTTGATTTAAGTAAAGCCTTTGTGTTTGGTCAGGGATATGTAGCCCTCTCTCGGGTTCGAACGCTGGCAGGACTTAAAGTGCTAGGGTTATCAGCCAACGCTCTTTCCGTTGATCCGAAAATTGTACGGCGTGATGCTGGCTTTCGCAGTGAATCTGAGTCTGCCGAAGAAACATTTGTAGCGTTAGATCCAATGGATCTGGCAACTATGCATGAGCAATTTGTGACGGCACTTGGTGGTAAGATTCCAAAAGCAGGGGAGGTAAAAGTAAAGAAAACCTCGTTTGAACGCATCCAAAAAGAAAGTACCTATGCGTTAACTCGACAATTTATTTTAGAGGGTAAGAAAATTGCTACCATTGCGAAGGAACGTGAGATGACTGTGGGCACGATTATCAATCATATTGAGAAGTTAGCAGAAGATAAGCAAGTCACTGCCGGTGACATAAAACAGATTTTTGAATACGATTTTGACCTTGACGAAGCGATAAAAGTGCTTCGAGATGCTATCGACGAGCATGGTGGGGAAAAACTCAAACCGCTGTATGAGGCAACCGGAGAGCAATATGACTATGAAAGCATACGGTTAGTCAGGGCCATCATCTTTTTGTCGTAACGTTAGTGTCCCCAGGTTAGTTACAGGGGAAGTTTGTCTTTGGTATACTAAGGGAGCTCGCGTCGCACCTCGTGCACAGTAGCTTTATTACATAACCATATTTATATGAACAAGACCATCACCACGTTTATGTTTGCACTGGCCTTTGTAGCCACCGCTACACTGGCGCCAATTGCACAAGC
>JAYSSH010000060.1:0-3724 GCA_043720635.1 Candidatus Kaiserbacteria bacterium | reverse complement strand
ACAAGTACTGGCATTTTCCGCAATTGTACAAGTACCAGACGGGGGCGGTAGGCTGTACAAATCTGAAGTGACTATAGTATTGAGGTACGTTACGAGATCAAAGCTTACCCAACCTACAACAGCACTTCCCCAGGCGTATGAGTTACTAGTGGCTCCGCTCACATTATTCATTCGAACATCATACGGTGTAGTCCCAACGTCACTGGCAAGTCCTTTTAGTGATATCCAACCATCCCAACCATCTGTTCGACTAGTCATGCTAAAACAGTCCCCAGAAATAGTGCCTGCGCACGCTCGTGCCCAACCTTTATAGATTAACGAAGTGGTAAATGATCCATACGTGTATGCATTCTCAGCATACGTTCCTCCACCAGTTGGCCAACCAGAGAGACCTCCAAATTTAATCCAGCCGATGTTGCTACTCCACGCAAAACCAACTACGGTGCCGTCGTTGTTTAGTTTTACATTGTAATTGGAAGTGCCACAAATATCTCCCCCACTTATGCCCCCTGTTTTACAATTCATAGAAATCCAGCCGATAGTATCACTCCACGCATAGTCATTGAGTTCAACTCCGGCTGCTGGAATATTAGTCGGGGGAGTTTGTGCCTGAACAAAGTTCGCAAAAAACAATATGCTTACTAAAAGCCCTCCAATAATACTACCTAAAATAATAGCAACGGAAACATCAGTTCCACAGAGTTTGTTCATAGCATAAGTATAGTCGACCATCTAAACTGTCACAGTAAAGTTATACACAAATATTTTATACACTATTGTAAAAAGTTATTTTTTAAGATTGTGAATTTTAGAAATAACAACTTTTGTACTATATAAAAAACACCCGTTGCCAGGCACTTTTTTATTAATTATTCTTCGGTTTCTAAATCCTTCTTCTTACTTTTACAAATGAATATCTTTGAAAGTCACTTTCAATAGATGTGAGTGCAGTAAAAGAAAACTTGTTTACAGAAGCTGTCCACTCATTCGCCCTTTTTGCAAAAGTGCTGAATGGTTCTTTCCGGATGTGGGCGAAGAATAAAATAAAGCCCCTAAACGGGGCTTTATTTTATTCTTCTGTATCCACATCCTTCATTCCTTACAGGAACAGTACACCATTTGGATATTTCTTTTCGCAAGCTAAAGAAATATCTCAAACGGTCCGAAAAAGGTATTCCCCGGCTTACGCCTCCTCTTCAATATCTTTTACGCCGCGTGCCTTTCTAATTTCTAGTGACACGTTTGGTGGGACTACGTCGTAGTGATCAAAGGTCATGGTCATACTGGCTCGGCCTTGAGTCATTGAACGCAAGGTGTTCGTATACCCAAACATTTCTGACAGTGGGACTGAAGCAGTCACTACTTTCTTGTCTCCTAGGTCTCCCATACTTTCTACTTGACCTCGTTTACTACTGATATTTCCGTTTACGTCACCCATGAATTGTTCCGGAGTACGAATTTCAACTTTCATCACTGGTTCAAGGAGCACTGCGTTAGCCTTTTTAGCAGCATCACGGAACGCATGAATAGCAGCTAAACGGAAGGCGATTTCACTTGAGTCCACATCGTGGTAACTACCATCATACAGTTCAACTGATACGTCTTCCATTTTGTAGCCCGCTACTTGTCCGCGAGCCATCGCTTCTTTAGCTCCCTTCATTACAGCAGGAATAAATTCTTGTGGAATTACCCCTCCCTTGATGTTGTTAATAAATTCAAAGTGATCTTCACGAGTAACGTTTTTAGCCACTTTAGCTTCTGGGTCAACCGGTTCTAACGGTTTAATACGGATCTTGACGTGACCGTACTGACCTTTACCACCTGATTGTTTAATGTATTTGTGCTCAGCTTCAGCATTATTGAGGATAGTTTCACGATAGGCTACTTGTGGCGCACCAACATTGGCTTCAACACCAAATTCGCGCTTCATACGGTCAACGAGAATTTCGAGGTGTAATTCACCCATGCCTGCAATAATAGTTTCCATGGTCTCGGCGTCTGAAGACACGATAAAGGTTGGGTCTTCATCAGATAGTTTCTTAAGAGCTGTTCCCATTTTTTCTTGGTCGTTCTTTGTTTTTGGTTCGACACGCATGGCTACTACCGGCACCGGGAACACAATTTCCTCGAGTACAATTGGCTTGGCTTCGTCACAGAGAGTGTGTGAGGTCTTTACATCTTTAAGCCCTACTCCCGCTGCAATTTCTCCAGCATACACTTCCTCAATTTCAGTACGCTTGTCCGCTTGCAATCGTACAATTCGGCCCAATCGTTCTTTTTCTCCCGTGGTAGCATTATAAATATAACTTCCAGCCTTTACGACACCTGAATAGACGCGGAAGAAAGTAAGCTGTCCCACAAACGGGTCCGTTTGTAATTTAAACGCTAGAGAACAAAATGGTTCTTCATCTGAAGCTGTGCGAGTCACTTCTTCATCGGTCTTTGGATTGATTCCTTTAACCGGTGGTAGGTCAGTAGGTGCAGGCAGGTAGTCAACAACGCCATCAAGCACAAGCTGAACACCAATGTTTTTAAGCGCTGACCCCGTCATTACCGGGAAGAGTTGGTTGGCAAGTACCGCTTTACGCAAAGTAGCCTTTAGATCAACATCAGTTGGCAGATTTCCTTCGAGGAACGCTTCCATCAACGTATCATCATGCTCGACTACTCGTTCAATTAATTCAGCGCGGTACTTTTCAGCATCCGCTTGTAGTTCACTTGGAATCTCAACTTCACGTACCGTCATACCCATTTCACCTTCAAATACAAACGCCTTCATTTTTACCAAGTCAATCACTCCACTCAGATGATCTTCACAACCCCAAGGGATTTGAATTCGAACTGCTTTTTTAGACAGACGGTCTAAAATACTGGCATATGACTTTTCAAAGTCCGCGCCTAAACGGTCCATTTTGTTAATAAAACAAATTCGTGGCACCCCTGCCTCATCAGCGTAACCCCAGTTAGTTTCAGATTGTGGTTCAACTCCCGCCACTGAGTCAAATACAACAACTGCACCGTCAAGCACACGCATCGAACGTTTTACTTCAGCGGTAAAGTCAATGTGGCCCGGTGTATCAATAATGTTAAAGTTGTACATCTGAGACTTGTCTTTACGGTCTACCACTTCAGATTTTGACCAGTTACAAGAAATAGCCGCGGCAGTAATCGTAATACCACGTTCACGCTCCTGTTCCATCCAGTCAGTTACTGTCGCACCATCGTGCACTTCACCAATTTTGTGCGACATTCCTGTGTAAAACAGTACTCGTTCAGAGGTAGTAGTTTTACCAGCATCCACGTGCGCCACAATACCAAAGTTACGCATGCGGTTAATCGGAAATTCTCGTGCCATATACTATATGTATGTATTAATTTTAAATAAACTTCCTCTCAAAGCGACAAATACGGCTCTAAAGCCCTATCGGGGTGCGCAACCGAAAAGAAAATTGCCATAATTGGCAAGGTGCCAGTACTATACGGTATAGGCAGTAAAACAGCAATAGTTTTATCCATACTATTTAGTATACGGTTAGGGATTAGCGTAGCGTGTGATGACTGTACTGACAACGGCAATTAACCGATAGTAACGTTACGTGTAAGGTCATAAAAAACACCCCAAACATTGAACCGTACCCCAAAAAGTAGACACCACCAGGTGTCTACTTTTGGTATACCTTGTACTATTGTTAAATAACCAATAGATACATGAGCAAACGAATTT
>JAYSSH010000059.1:0-9890 GCA_043720635.1 Candidatus Kaiserbacteria bacterium | reverse complement strand
ATAGATTTTAACTTGTGTATCTTGAATATGTTTCCATTAAAAAAAGCGCCTCAGTGGCGCTTTTTTTATGTGCTTAATGTGATTATGGACAAACTGTGGCAGTTCCACCAAGAGCTGCAGGAATTTGCTTTGAGATACCAGTACTATCTACACACCAATGTACTGTTCCACCTACTCCCGGTAGCGGTGCAGCGGCAGCCCACGCGGTTGCTGAGACGTTATTGGCTGTGAAAATAATACCAGTAGTAGCCGTACGAATTGGAGCTGTACTTGATGACGCTGCTAGTCCAACATAACTATTGGCGTTTGAACCATAGTAAATTTCTGATTGAGCGCGAAGTGACGCAAGCTGTTGCTTGATGGCCGCATCTGATGCACTGGTTCTTGCACTACCGAGACTGGCTAGTACTGTTGCTGCCAAGATACCGATAATAGCGATTACGACGAGGAGTTCGATGAGGGTGAAACCTCGTTCTAGAGTTCGTTTAAACATGTGTTTAATTTATATTTATAATTATTGCAGAATTTATGGATTCAGACATAAGCTTTCTGTCTCAATCAACCTTGCAACAGTCTACGTTGTACGAGACTTACTATTATTATACGAGGTATTTAAAAAGGAATTTTCCACCGTGTGGACAACTATCTAGTTAAAGACCCGAAATGAGGAGACTAAGAGCAAGCTCTACTTAAGTGCTCAACTTCAGAGAATCAGAAAAATAGAGCAGTAGCGACTATTAAAATTAGACCATTTCTATTCTAAATGCATTAGCGCTGAAGTGTGGTGCTGCGATACGTACTTTAGTAGCTCATTCTAGTGAAGTTCAAAATTTGCTTAGTAGCAAGGTGAGCAAGCGTATAGCTTGCGCAAGACTCATTGAGGGATTTTGAAAAAATACCCAATGAGTGGACAGTTCCTGTAAGGAACAAAGGGTTTTAGAAGCACCACAAATACGTACTTAGCTTAAGAGAATCGCTAAAATAGAGCAGTGGCAAGGCTTACAAGTTATAGATTAGATCATTTCTTTTCAAAAATGCTTTAGCTACAAGGCGCTGAAGTGGGGCGATGCGAGACGTACTTTTTGTACGTTGAGCTTCACCCCGCTGAGAGCAACGCGGTAGATGAAGTATTTTTGGACTTCGTCATTTCTTTTCAAAACTGCTCGAGATGCTAGGCGCGCAAGGAAGTAGCAGCGAGCCGTACTAATTGTACGGTGAGCTGCTGCTTACCGCAGCGCAACAACGCAGATTGAGTATTTTTGGAAAGAAATCTAAAAATTGTTGGTTATGGAGTAGATTGGCATAAGTACCGACGCCAACAACGTCCCCACTCCAAGTCCGAGCAACACAATCATCGTTGGCTCAATTAAGCCAATTAATGTATCAACCGCATTGTTTACTTCTCGTCTGTAAAATACCGCTAAGGTGCCCACGATGTCGCCCAAGCTACCAGTTTCCTCACCTACCTTTATCATCTGCGCCAGCACGCCAGGAATTTCCGGATATTGAGAAATAGCGTCAGCAAATGATCGACCCGCTTTTACATCATTGAGGGCGGAGTTAATAATTTCTTTATACACGGTATTTCCCACTACGTCTGCTGTTACCTCGAGTGCTTGCACAATGGAAATCCCACTAGTGAGCATGGTGGAAAGGTTGTCACAAAAACGCATAAGAATAAGTTTTCGTTGCAAGTTGCCCATGTACGGAAGTGAGATCATCATTTCGTCATAAGCGCGCCTCCCCACCGGTGTTTTCACAAACTGCCACAAACCTATAATAATGGCGGAAAGAAGCACAAGAATAAATCCAATGTAATCAACCATAAACCCTGAAAGACCGATTACAATTTTAGTGTAAATTGGTAACTCGCCACCAGAATCAATTAGAATTTGAGCTACTTTTGGAATTACCATCGTTAACATCAATCCCATCACTATAAAGAACACACTAATAACAAACGCTGGATACACTAAAGCATTTTTGGCTTTTGATGTTACTTCGTACGAACGATCAAGATAATCAGCCAGATAGTTGAATGATTTTTCAAGAGAACCTGATTCTTCACCGGCCCGCACCAAGTTGATATAAAATGAAGAGAAAACGTCAGGGTGAGACGAAAGAGCTCGAGCAATTGAACTACCGCCCTGCAACTCTTCAACAATTTTATTTAAAATGTTCTGCAAATATTTATTTTCAATTTCTGCCGAAAGCAATCTAAAAATACGAAGGGGTGAGACGTGCGCTTCAAATAATGTGGCGATTTGGCGAGATAAAATTACAATTTCTTTATTGGATACACCTTGAAATAAGTTGAACTCAATATTAAAAATATTTTTTTTCTCTACAATCGGATCAATGGAAATGACTGTATACCCCCGTTTTTGGACAGCTGCAATCGCCGCATCAATATTACCCGCATCAACAGTACCTTCACGCTGGGCATTTACATTATCAATGGCGACGTAGTTATATAACATATTTCTTAAATAAGACGTTCCAAACCTTTCGGATTAACCGCATAACGAAACGCATTTTCAACCGTAATATCACCTTGCTGCACCAATTGAGCAAGTGAGCGGTTCATATCAATCATCCCCTGTTCAAGTCCGGTTTCGATAACCGAATATATTTCGTGAGTTCGTTTTTCGCGAATGAGATTAGAGACAGCCGCGTTATTTACGAGCAACTCATAAGCCGGTACCAACCCTCCTGAAATACGAGGAATTAATCGTTGTGAAAATACCCCCATCAGTGAGGCTGACAACTGCACTCGAATTTGATCTTGTTGGCTACCAGGAAATGAGTCAATGATACGGTTAATCGTTTGGGCAGCGTCGTTGGTGTGCAATGTCGAATATACCACGTGCCCTGTTTCCGCCGCTGTTACTGCCATGGCAATAGTTTGCGGGTTGCGCATTTCTCCTACTAAAATCACATCAACATCCTGACGGAACACTGCGTTAAGCGCGGTTTCGTAACTGGCCGTATCAATTCCTACCTCACGCTGATCAATCATCGCTTTTTGCGGAGTATAAATATATTCGATTGGATCCTCAATGGTCACGATATGATCAGCCCGTTTTTGGTTGATGCGGTTTACCATCGCGGCGAGTGTGGTGGATTTACCTTGTCCAACCGGACCTACACACAAGAAGAAACCTTGGGGTTTTTCGGTAAAACTTTCAAGAATAGGGGGAAGATTTAATTCTTCGAGCGTTAGTATTACGTTAGGAATCATACGCAACGCAATTGCTAAGCGACCCTTTTGAAAAAAGGCATTGCCGCGGAAGCGTACCCCCTCTTCACTTTCGTACGAGAAGTCTACTTCATCTCGTTTCTTAAGTCGTTCAAAAAATTCCGGACGCATCATGACCTGCGCAAAACTTGAAACATCAGTGTCGGTCAATATTGGTTTTCGAATTAATGGTATTAACGACGAATTAACGCGCAAGGTAGGATGGTTATCAACGGCGACATGAAGATCTGAGGCCCGCTCAGCAATCACGGTTTGTATTAGTAACGCTAATTCTTTTTTGTAGTCTACAGCCATAAAACTTATTTTTTCATTATTTCCTCTACCTTTTTCACGACCTCACTAGGTACTGATTGGGCTTTGATAATATATCCGATTGCTCCGGCCTCGTTAGCTTCTTCTATATCCTGATCTTGCCCCTGATTAGAAAGTACGATTTTCTTCATTTTTAAATCGGGCATACTTATTTTGAGCTCAGCGAGGAGTTCCACACCGGTCATGCCCGGCATGATCATATCAACTAACATCAAATCAAAGTCTGTTACCGTTGATAATATCCGCAGTGCATCACTGGCATGAATAGCAGGCGTGACGTCATGCCCACACTCAATAAACTTAGTGGCATACATATCTCGCAAAAATGTGTCGTCATCAACTAGTAGTATTTTCATTACTATTTATTATAGCGCTACTGTCATCAGGAATGGTGGGTTTATCGACAGCTACGGTTACACCATCAATCAGCTCTTCATCGATTCCCACTTTAGTTCCGAATATATTCATCTCTTCATAAGGAATCTTATGTTCCAAAGCCTTGATAATGGCATCTTCCTTCATGGTCATAAAGCCTTGTTTACGGGCTTCATTATAAATATCTTCTTCTGAAGCATTTTTTAAGATCATTTCTTGGATGGCCTCGTTGACCTCAAGCACCTCCATAATAGCCATTCGGCCACGCATCCCCGTTGCGCACCCTGGACTTGGCTGAGGGTGAACAATACTGGTACCCGTTGGTATTCGCATATTGTACTTTTCAGGCAAGGTTTTAAAAGTGTCGTCCATCATATATTGCATACTTTTACTGACGGGCTGTTCTAATCCCGTCCCTACTTTTACTTTACGCGCCAAACGTTGCGCGATGGCTAACTTTAACGTTGGAGCAATTAAATACGGATCAACACCCATATCAATTAATCGCGGAATTACTCCAATGGCGTTATTGGTGTGAATAGTAGACAGGACTAAGTGTCCGGTCAAAGCAGCTTGAATCGCTAATTGCGCCGTTTCTTTATCACGAATTTCTCCTACCATAATAATATCTGGGTCTTGCCGTAGGGCGGCCCGCAATCCGGCAGCAAAAGTATAACCAATTTCTGGACGCATTTGCGATTGACTCACGCCGGCAATGTCATATTCCACAGGATCTTCAAGCGACAAGACGTTTTTTGAAGATTTATCAAGTTCTGACAACATGGCATAGAGCGTAGTTGATTTACCAGAACCAGTTGGACCAGAAATTAATATGATTCCGTATGGCTCAGTTAACATGCGTTTAATTGATTCAAGTAAATGGCCCGTTACCCCGACATCTTCAAGGGTGCGTACTCCTTTTTCGTTGTCCAAAATACGCATAACTACCTTTTCACCATGACTGGTTGGTAAAATAGAGACACGAAAGTCAATTTTGCGACCATCAAATGTAGCAGAAAAACGACCATCTTGGGGCTTACGTCGTTCGTCCAAACGCATTGAAGTAAGGATCTTAATTCGGGCTGCCACAGCCATTTGCACCCCTTTAGGCAACTCTAGACTGGTAGCCAATACCCCATCAACACGAAAACGCACAACTACTTTTTTTTCATTAGGTTCAATATGAATATCAGAGGCTTTACCATCTACCGCATACCGTAGAATCGTAGCTACAATTTTTGTAACCGGCGCGTCTTCTTTTATGTGTTCAAAATTAGTTTCTTCTCCTTCTTCACCTTCAGCACTATTTTTGGCAATTTCAGTATCGAGTTCAGTTTCTAAGGTCACCAAAGCGTCAGTTACTTCCCCTTTAAGATTGGAGTAAAATTCTTGAGCTTTGACAATATCAGCCAACAACATAAAAACCATTTTGTATGGAATGTTATGTTTGGTACTTATAAAATTTAATGCCTCGCGTATTTGTAGATCGTCAGGGTCATTAACGCCAACAAAAAGCACTTCATCAACAATCTGTAAGGGCACTATGTGGTAGTGCAGAGCTGAGTCTTCTGGTATATAAGAAAGCACTTCAGCTTTTATTTCAAATCCTTCAGTTATTTCAAAGAGCGGTACTTGATAATACTCTGCACAGACAGCCTTAAGTACCGCCGGATCAATACCCGCTTGCAACAAAGCTTCTTCCATCGGCTGACCCTCAGTCGTTTTTTGATTTATTTGAGACAGGACCTCGTCCGAGATTAAACATCGTTCTTGTAGCTGAAGTATGATACTCATACTAAAAATAATTATTCAGCCTCTTGATCTGAATCAGTGTTCACTGAACTTACTTTTTGAGCGGTACTGAAAATGTCGTTTTTACCCAACGGTTGATTCGGTACTTCAGTAGAGAAACTACGTAAACTCGTAAAGGCACTATTTGAAAAGAAACTTGTGTCGATAGATATATTTTGGAGACGTTGACTACGTTCAATAAAACTTTCAGTTTTAGCAAGTAAAGCGGCTTGCGCATCGGCATTAGATCCAAGATCATTTGTTGCTTCGTCACCACCCACAAAAAAGAAAAACGCAAAACCAACTAAAATTAAACAGATACCCGCAACAAAAATATTTTTTAAAAGTGGAGACATAAATAAATGTATTATGGGTTTACTACTACCGTTTGAGCGGCGCGAGCAAACGAAGTGAGGTTAAGTTCAACTTTAAGCTTTTCATCAGTCCCTTCTGTAATTTTTACATTTGATACTTGCAGTACATAATCGTTAGTTTCAATGAGCGCTAAGATATCCTTAAGTTGTGTATAGGTTGCCTCAAAAGAAGCATTAAAGTTATACTCGACGGCTGACTGATACTCACTGACCACTTCTGCTGTATTTTGGGTAGTAGCACTGTTGCCTTTGTACGCAATATCATACTGACTAATGGATTGCGATTCTAAAATTAGCGAAAGGTCCTTTAAAACAGCCATGTCATCAACTTTATCAGGCATAAATCGTGACAAGGCTTGTGCATCTTGTGGATTTATAGCTTCAATGGTGGCAATTTTACTTTTTAAATTCTCATTTACTTGCGACACATTTAAAGTTTCTGCTTCGTATTTATTAGTGAGATCTTGAATATTACCAATTGAAGTGATTTTTGGTTGAATATACATAATGACAATAGTCACTGCTACTACAATCATTCCCACTTGTGTCACGAGAGAAAATTTGTTCATATATTAGTTTCGTTACGCACTGCGCTTACCTCTTGTGGATTCTCCAATGCTTCAACGGTGCTACCACTATCTGCTGGTGTAATTACTTCTACAGCGGCCGGTGTATAAACGATATCAGAAACTGCAAAATCAAAAGACACTTTTAGTTCTACAGTTTTTTTAGTAACTACGTTTGTTTTAGAATCTTCTACCTTTGGTTGTATAAGCTTCACATCAGTAAAGAGTGGATTGTTAATAATATCAGTTGCTATGTAACTTGTACGTTGAAATAGTGCGCCATCAAAGTTAGTGGTACTTAAAATTCCAGTAACCGCAAGGGTAGATTTATCTTTTCGAGTAATATCAATAGTTTTGAATTTTACAGTTTGAGCGGTTGAGTTTTCAATAGTTTGCAATAGCGTAACAATCGAAGCGTGTGATTCCAGTAATGATTTACTTATACTCAATCGCTCGTTAAATTCAGTTAACCGTTTTAAATCTTCTTCATTAAAATTTATGATTGCTTGGTCGAGCGCAACTACCGCTTTATTAAATTGGTTTTCTGCATGTCGTTCATAAATAAATACACCGGCTGACGCGAGAGGCGCAGACACGAACAAGGCATAACTTAATACAGAAAATAATACAAAATTACCGGTACGAGCAGATGCTGGTTTTTTGCCAGGACCGCGTTTCGGTATAAAAGAACTTGTGGGTGACTCAGGCATGCTCGTATTATATGTTACTATCCTTTAAATTGGGGTATGTTACTGTGGACAGAATTATTCAAAAGAGCGAATAGCTGCCCCTAACGCTACTGCAAACGTAGAGCCAATAGTGTTCATTGTATCTTCCATAAATGCCGGATACGCAACCTTATTAAACGGGAGCGCTACTTGGACATTTTTTTCTAGCGTCATACTCGCAAAATTATTAAAACCCACAAACAATGATCCTCCACCAACAATATATACATTCTCTAGATCTAAATGTAATTTTTGCTCATACTCGGCAATCACTTGTTTAAATTCTTTAAACACTCGATCGTACGTGAGTTGATGTAGTTTCTGAAAAACTGGAAATTGTGGATCAGTATTCGTGATAGTTCGTTTTTTTATTTCTGCTTCAGCAAATGATATTGCAAGTTCCTTAGCTATTTTTTCTGTAAATACAGCGCCCCCAGCACGCACTCGATACATGCGCTGCAATAAACCATCACGTACGATATAGAGCTTAGTGGTCGTTGCTCCCACGTCGATAATGACACAGTCGGTTTCTTCCGCCGAGCAGACACTTCGAATCACACTAAAACATTCAATTTCAATTGGTGTGCTCCGTAACTCTACTGTATCCATCAATCCATTAAAACGTGCTAGAGCATCGTTTTGAATTGCAGCCAGCAACACATCACGGGTTGTTCCCCCTTCTTTGGTATTCGTTTCGACTTCCGCCCAATCTAAAGTTACTTCTCCGATAGGGATAGGGATATATTTTCTCGCTTCAACCCGTACTCGCGGTGAAATATCTTCTTCTGCGCTTGCTTGCATACTCATCACTGTCACAAAACTAGATGAGAGTGGCATGGCAAAGACTGCTTGTTTCGCTTTACTGGCAGATTCACGAAGAATATCGACGAGTGCTTGGCGTTCAATATTTGCAGGTAACACTACTGCCTGCCCAACCGGGTTTTCGTCAGCATACGGACCTAATTCGAGTTCACCATAAGTTGTGAGAGTCAGGACATTATCCCGATTTTGCAATTCCACGATTTTAATGGAAGAAGAACCAATATCAATACCAACAACTTTATCTTTGGTAGCTGATTGCTCTTGAGCAGTTTTTTTAAGTACCGAAAAAATATTTGAAAGACCCATAACGCTAAAATTGTACCATAATTGTACCGTATACTTATAGAGTGCTATACCCGTTTCAAATATTTCTTGATTTTATTTTTCCTCCTACCTTACATGAGTTAACATTACGAAAGGTTACCAAAGAACGTTTCATTTCTTTTTTACAACCACTCACAAAAGAAGCCGTTGTGTACTTGGCGCCCTATCATCAGCCGCTTATACAATCTGCAATTGCCGCATGCAAGTTTGAACATAATTATCACGCTGCAAAATTACTAGGTTCACTGGTAGAAAAACATTTAAAAAATTTACCCTTGAAAAAAACGCTCATTGTTCCCCTCCCGTTAAGTCGTTTGCGCCAACGAGAACGCGGATTTAATCAAGTAGAACGGGTCCTGTCGTATATACGCACCAGTGAGCTCCCCTATCCCACAACAATTACTACCAATGTAATTACCCGCACCCGCCACACTAAAGCCCAAACATCACTGAGTCGTACAGAACGACTTACTAATCTACAACATGCCTTTACGTGCAAAGAAAAAAACATAGCCATGCTGGCCGGTTACGAACGCATTATAGTATGTGACGATGTCTACACTACCGGCAGTACGTTTAGTGCTGCGTGCAAGGCCCTAGCACCACATATCCCCATAACTACTGAGTTGTATTTGTTAGCGTGGGCACATTAATGTCTGGCCATATTTTAATGGGCTGATATAAGTTAAAAATGTTGATATTTTTTAATAACAATATTATAATAGTAGTATTACTCATTAACATACTATTTACCTATGAAAGATCTAACATCATTTGACCTTATTGCCTTTGTATTTTTAATTATTGGCGGAATTAATTGGGGTTCCATTGCCTTATTTAATGTGGATATAGTAAGTCTCATGTTTGGTGAACTTGCGCCACTAAGTCGCGTAGTGTACGGATTGGTAGGCATTTCTGCAGTGTACCTACTCTTCTCTGCCCTAACTTCAAATGCACCACAAGAACAACAGTTTCAAACGGGGGTTCGTAGAACGTATTAAGAAGCGTGCAATTAACTATCTGAAAACACCGCTTGGAGATGCGGTGTTTTCTTAAGTCAGATAATTTGGAAACTTACCCATTCCAGTCTATAATGCTTGGCGCAGTCAGGAAGATTGGGTATGAAATCTAAATAGTTTTAGATTTCATCTGGTTGCTTTGCAAAAAGCAATTAACGATGTTACAAAGTAACAAAGTTAAAGGGAGTAGAGAAATATGAAAAATTTCATATTTCTCCCGCTTTACGAAGTAAACGAGTTGATATGTATGAGACGAGAGGCGAAGCCAAAATGAAATATAATGGAAGATTGGGTGAGTGGTTTAAACCAACAGTTTACTA
>JAYSSH010000058.1:0-3763 GCA_043720635.1 Candidatus Kaiserbacteria bacterium | reverse complement strand
TGCGTTGGCCACTTTACTTGTTTCATCTCAGCTACAGTGTCGCGGAGATATTGAGTGAATTGTTGCATGATAAATAATTAACCAAAATAAAAACGCCTCGGGGGCGGATTACCGTCAACTATACACCTGCTTTTATAAAGTGTCAAAGCCCAAAGAAAACACCCCAGGCAAAGCCCAAGGGTGTTTTCTTTGTTTTTAGCAACCACTCGTAAAAATGCAAGAATTTGCCGATTTTTATATTTTTTAAATAAAGTTTGAGTTTGCGGTAGATACAAGGCGCGCAAGGAAAATTTTGTGAGCCGTACATTGGTACGGTGAGGAAAATTTTACCGCAGCGCAACGCAGTAGATGCCGTGAAATCAGACTTTATTTTACCTCGTAGGTGATGGTAACATTGCTCGTAGTCATACTCTCCCCGGTAGAAATTTCGGGAGCGACCATCGGTACATTTTTTGCCTGAGAATCCATCATTGTTCCCCCATAGCCATACATTGGCATGGCCGGCGAATCTTCATAGTAACCCATCATTTTAACAATCCGCACATTGAGACTCTCGGCTAGTTTTTCGGCATTGGCTTGAGCGTCTGCAATGGCCAAGGCTCGAGCTTCTGCCTTTAATGTGTCTTCATCATCAATCGTAAACGTGAGTCCTGAAATATCCGTAGCGCCTTTATCCCCAACTCCACCTAACAGCGTACCCGCTTTATCAATATCCCTAACTTTTACCGTTACTGTTTGGTACACCTCAAACCCATCTGGTATTTGTTCGCCGGGAGGGCAGTATGAATTAAATGCACACGGTCGAGTTTCATACTTAAACTTTGGATTCATATTGTATCCTTCAGTTTTAATGTCTTTGTCTTCAATAGCATTTTCCTTAAGATATGCCGTTATCGCATTAATAGCCTCAGCTGATTTTGTTTGCGCTTCGCTCGCAGAAGCAGCATCCGCCCGAACTGAAAATGAAAACTGCGCTACATCAGGCTTAGCAGTTACTTCACCCTTTCCGGTAACATTGATGGTCATTGGTCCTCCCCACTGCGCTTGTTGTTTGAGCGTACTATACGCAAAGGCTAATAACGCGATACAAGCTCCAGCCAGAACCAAGGTGATAAGGGTTTGATTAAGTTTTGAGTTAAAAATTGAGTTCATACATGATTATAATAATCCGATTTTAATAAATAAAGAACTGAAGAGCTGATGCAGACGTTGTGTTTTGCTATCAGTGGGTAAACACAAACCCTCTAAAGCAGCCACGTCTTCTGGGGAAAGCTCCGAAGTAGCTGGTTGCTTATCCATTAAATAATACATGATGGAGGTACTTCCTTCAACGTGAGGCAGATCCAAAGCATGACCAAATTCATGGACAAGTACGTTTTTAAGTTCAGCTTGATCTTTAAAGTGATACACGTGGATGGCTTCACCGGTGTAGTCACCTTGAGTAAATTCCTCTCCGCCCGTGTAGTTTTCATTGAAGCGATTTACACCTTGATTGTATTCAGAAATTACCGCATTCCCTTGTTCACTTAAGCGGTTAATATTTTTTGCAATTCCCGACAAAGTATCAGCCGTATTTTCGAGCTTACGTTCTTCGGTTTTAAGTAATGATTCAGTTTTTTGTAATTGGGCAAAGGCATCTTCAGGCGCACCCCCTTCATTATTATATTTTTCTACCGTGACGTTAAATGAGTTGAGTCGTTTTTGATACTGAGCTACCGCCGCGTCATAGTCTTTTTTTAAAGCATCATATTGGGAGACTAACTTGGTATATTCTTCACTAATTTTTTTACTCACTGCTTCTTTTTCTGACAGTACTTCTTTTTGAGTCTCGGCATTGTCGCTTTCGGCCTGCCGTTCATCATAAATAAATTCAATTTTGAATTTTGCGTCTGGATCATAGGTAAATAGCTCCCGGCCAATTTTTGACTCCCACACTTGGGTGGCTTCATTCAAAAGAGTCTCGACAGTGGCCGTAGCTAAGTTGAAACGGGGATCAATTAATCCAATTGCGTATGTTTTAGGTACTACACACGGAGCCGCTGTTTTATAAAAATACCACCCACAAAATATAATGGTGGCGAGTAACACGAGTGTAAAAGGACTACGCATGTTTGTATTCTACCAAATAAGGCGCTACTTCGATAATAAAATTATCGAGTATCAAAAAAGCGGTACTAAGCGGGGGCTAAGTCGTCGCGAAACGTAGCCCCTGCTTATGACCGCTTTTTTTATCTTACTTCTATCATACATGACAGCCCTCTCCCCTAAAGTCACATATCACCAGGGATTTGGGGGTAACCTAGTTTTTACTTATATTGAACAATTTAAAGGTGCATAAACCACTCTTGCACAGGGCTTATGTGCTGTGATAACCTAATTAGACACAAAAACCGCCCGAATTAAATCGAACGGTTTTTGCTTTTTTAGTAAGAGTCGCAACCTTTACAGGTGGCGGCTTTTATTTTGTGCGGATTATCTCACGCAATGTAGTATCTGGATAACGATCGTTAACCCACTCCTTTACAAAGCGTCCAGTAATTGCACTTCGATAGTGAACAGACATAGACATTTAAGTTTAGCTGTCGCTTCTGACTAGCTTGCAAAGAATTAAATCCGACAAGCTAAACTTTAATTTTTCAATAAATCCGCGCTTAAAAGCGCGGATTTATTGAATTATTCTTTAGCTGCATTCCGTTCAGCGATTTTCTTTCGGGTGAGCTGCTGCGCGGCGTTCATACTGTGTTGGTAGTAGAGGGCTTTGCAACCTTGTTTCCAGGCCTGGAGGTACAGACGATTGATATCTTTAACCGGAGTATCTGGCGCCACCATCACGTTAAGTGATTGTCCTTGGTCAATAAATTTTTGTCGTTCTGCCGCTTGCTCAATTACCTTGGTCTGATCAATCTCAGCAAACGTACGGAAAATTGCTTTTTCATTGTCACTTAAGAAATCTAGGTGCTGGACTGACCCGTCTGCATCGCGAATACTATCCCAGGTTTCTTTGGTATCCTTCCCTTTTTCTGCTAGTAAAATAATGAGTAAGGGGTTTTTGATTACCACCTTCATTTTGGCAACGTCTTTGATGTAGCAGTTACTCCAAATTGGTTCAATCCCTTGTGATACTTGTCCCAAAATAAACGCTGACGATGTGGTTGGGGCAATGGCCATAGTAGTGGTATGACGACGGCCGTACCCTTTAAGTACTTCAGGTTCACCAAATTCTTTTGCCATGGCTTCAGACGCTTTAAAGGAACGTTCCTGCATTAACTTAAACACTTCGTTGTTTATTGCAATGGCTTCATCACTTTCAAAGGCCAGGCCTTTGCTTTGCAAGAGTGAGTGGTACCCGAGTACCCCTAAGCCCAGAGCGCGGTTGGCTTTCGCAAAGTTATACGGGCGCTCCATAAATTTAAATGCCAGTCGCTTTTCTGCTTCTTCTGAATCTCGCATGGCTTCTAGCTTGTTTATGAAATCCGTCATCACCGCCTCAAGGAAATAGGTCATGGTTTCAACTACATCGGTTTCTTTCCAGGCATCATAGTGAAGCAGGTTGATTGATGAGAGACAACACACAAACGACCACTCTTTATTACTCGGAAGCATAATCTCACTACAGACGTTACTCGCGTAAATCGGTAGTTCTTTATCTTTATAGACCTGCGGTCGAGCGTTGTTCGCATTATCAATAAACATGATATACGGGTATCCAATTTCCCCACGACGTTGAATGACTTTTGCCCAAATTTTACGCTTCTCTTCATCG
>JAYSSH010000057.1:0-3773 GCA_043720635.1 Candidatus Kaiserbacteria bacterium | reverse complement strand
TTTAGCCTCTACCACGTTACTTGAAGCGAGCAGAAGATTAAATCTAGTTACAGCTAGCCAAAACGCAATTACAAGTATCTTTGTTTCTGGTAATTCCGCTACTACTCTTGCAAATATTACTCGTAATGATACGATTGCCACTGCTCGAAATAAAATATCTGATGCTCTTAGTGATAATCCAACTACTCAAGAACGAACTGATTTAACACTAATTGGAAGCCAATTAAACGCAATAAGTAGTGCGCTAAGTGTTATTGCCACTATGTCTGACGACAGATCTTTAGCAACTAGTTTACCTACCTTAAGCTTTACGCAACTTGAAGCTGAGGGCACTAGAGTGGTAAACGAACTTACTGGGCTTGTGACGGAACTTACGGTGATTGTGCCAAGAATAACTGCAAACATAAATAGATTAACTGACATGATTAATCGATATGATAACGCTATCTCTACCCGCATTACTACTGGCACAGGCAACACCAGCACCACTACAACTAGGCCAGTAGGTGCTATTCGAAATGATATTGCTATGGAATATGCCTCATTAGTCTCAGGTAATAGCCTCACGTCCCAAGTTGTCATTGATCAAAACCGTGCTCGCTGGAGAGAAATATTAAGTTTATAGGAAAAATAGTGGTGGTTAACTTACGTTTGATTAAGGATTAGGGTGATAGAATATGTTTGTAATGACTCATCTAGTCAGGAGTATTTGGGGTAAAAAACTGTCTCAGAAACAGGTCTTTTTGAGTATTATTATTTTCTTTGGTTTTATTCTTTTTTTCTATGGAGTACAATCAAATCTAGTTTTAGGCCAAGGATTACAAGGCACACCGGGAATTGACAGACCATTTAGACCAGGCGAGAGGCCTGACCCTGTAATTGTTCCCACTAGTCCCAGTGGACCATCACCGCAACAAGCATCAGAAGAATTAGCCACTGACAGAATATCAGCCGAACAAGCTGCAGCCCAGGCCCAAGCCATCGCGACTTCAGAAAATATGGGAGCTACTCCCGATGGAGTCTTGGGTTTTATCCATACCTATGTATTAACAGGTATCGGGTGGGTAGTTGGCCAAGCTGGGAAGGCATTTGATTATGCAATTTCGGAATTCATTGTTGGATTCGGACGTTTATATATTACAGGAACCGGAGAAACCATCGATGCCTTATGGGGCACCGTGCGGGATATTTTTAATCTAACCTTTATTTTCGGGTTAGTGTATATCGGTTTCAAAATGATTCTTGATAGTAGCGATAGCAGTGCTCGTAAAATGCTTGTCTCGTTAATAGGAGCTGCACTTTTAGTAAACTTCAGTCTGTTTATTACTAAATTTGTAATTGATTTCTCCAATATTGCTGCAACTCAAGTTTATAATGCTTTTGAGAGTTCCGGTGAACTTAGTATTACTAATGGATTTATGACCGTAATGGGAATCACAAGCATGATGACGTATGAATATACCGCTGGAGGTAGTTTTGCTTACGTTATTGGTATGTTACTCGTTTTCTCAGTGTTGGCATATGTGTTTTTGGCAGGAGCCATCATGATCATTATTAGATTTGTGGCTCTAAATATATATATGGTGTTTTCACCCTTTATGTTTTTAGGGTGGGTATTTCCAGCTCTCCAAGGGTATTCGCGCGATTACTGGAGTGGCTTCCTGCGCCAAGCATTTTTTGCTCCGGCATTTATATTCATGTTGTATTTATCGTACCAAGTTGCCTCTACATTTCCAGTGCAAAGAGATTTAGCAAACATGTTTAACCCTAATGGAAGCACAGTAAGCGACGCGCCCGGTCTCATTCCATATTTTGCATTGGTTATTGTATTCCTATGCGCATCAATGATCGTTGCTAAAAAAATGGGGGCACATGGATCAACGATGGCAATCTCAGTAGGTAATAAATTACGGGGTAATGCTCAAGGTTTTATGTACAGAAATACAGGAGGTCGTCTTGCAAAAGGTGCGCTCAATGTCATGGACAGAAGTGGGATTTCAAATTTGCCTGGCACCAGATCACTCAGGAGCGCTATTAAATCTGGTTACGAGTACGGTGCCGGGGGGACTAGTCTTTCAAAGACACGGAGTGATATTAAAGCTGAAAAAGGAGATATACAAAAAAACCGTGTTCGTATGAATGCAGAAGTTAGTGAAAAACAACGTGCTACTAATTTGGAAAATCAAACCGCAGCACTTCAAAATAATGCTCTTACAACAGCACAATTAAATGATTCCATGAATGGACTTGCAACCACAATACGCGAAATGTCAGATGACGAACGATCCGACTTAAGTATTGGACAACTTACCAACCATCATATAGCAAGTAATTTAACTGATGCACATATTACGGCTTTAGAAAAAAATGGAAACTTTGGAATTGATGATATAAACAGAATACGCGCTAGTCGAAGACAAGCTCAAATTAATACCGCGGAACATGGATTTGCAACTACAAGTACAGTAGGTGGACAGAAAGGAGCATCAAATGCAGCCGTTAGAACTGGTGGCGCAGCTACTGCTCATCAAGGGGCACAGCGACAAAGGCTACTTGCAGGAGGAGATACTGTTGTTGGAAATATGCCGGTTGTTGCATTATCTGCTCCTGAAATGTTGCCATATATCACTCCACGTATCGTTGAAGCACGTATGAAAAATGGTATGAATGAACAAGACCGTATCAGATTAAGAGATGCGGTTGATAACTACAGAACAATGCCCGGAACTCCACAAAACATAACAGCACAATGGAATCATTGGGAAGCTCAATCTGCTGTTTATGGTCGTGAATTTTTCAGGTAAATTAATTATATGCAAAGTCATTGGGAAAAATTTCAAGAATCGTACAACAGTGCCGATGAAGCGGCTAAATCTTTTATTGACACCGCCTGTATAACAAACTACGTCTTATCTTTTAAAAAAGATAAATTTTTAACAACAGACTTGATTTTTGGATGTAATTTAAAAATATTAAATTCAATTACAGATAAAGAATTATTAAATTATTTTAATTTAGATATTGTTAATAAAGAGGAGGTTCTTAAAATAGTTAATGAGGGCTCATGTTTATTCTTGTCTGAAGAAGATTATAAGGAACTGGGGCATGCAAATATAAATCCAAAACTTCGTCAAGATACAATAAATACTAATACTGAATCAGTAAAATATTTTACTTCTGATAAAAGTAAAATAAAATTACTTACCTTTGGTTTAAAAAATAATTTATTCGAAAAATTACATCTTAAGAAATTTTTAATACTAATTAATGATGTTATTCTTGGATTCTTTAAATTAGAAGATACAATTCCGCTTTTACAACAAGAACTCGAACTTGATCTAGCTACCGCAGAAAAATTAGGAGTGGAGGTTTTGGAATTTCTAGCGCCATTATCTGACCCAACCTGGCAACCCCCCGCTGATGAGAATACTGAAAACAATGAATTCAGTGAGCCATCCGCAAATGAATTATCCTCCGTCACACTCTCTGCACCTGAGGCTCTTACTCAACTTGAAGAACCTAGCCATCATGAACCCACAGCTATTCCTGAAATCCGCACAATGGCGGTTGACATGGCATATGAACGATCCCCTGATCGCAGTACCTTTAATGCCGCTGCAGATTTTGAGGAACCAGCCTATGTATCAACGCAACCAATAATTGAGAGAAAAGTTGTGGATGTTCCATCATATTCATCACCACAATACCAATCACCTAAAACAGATGTACCAGCCACAGACTCCCGCTGGAACTAAAACACGCGCTGAGTAAAA
>JAYSSH010000056.1:0-3801 GCA_043720635.1 Candidatus Kaiserbacteria bacterium | reverse complement strand
AAATTCAACTACAAAATTTATGACTGAAAAATCATGGCTTACTTATGTAAAGCCAACGGCTGAAATTTTAAAAAAACAATTAGACGACATAACATTTAAAGTAACTCAAGAAGACGGAACGGAACGTGCAGGAACGAGTCCACTTGATAGAATTTACGAACGAGGTATATATGTTGATGTACTTTCAGGAGAGCCGCTTTTTTCCTCAAAAGATAAGTTTGATTCCGGTACGGGCTGGCCCTCATTTGTGCGCCCAATAAATGCCAGTGTCGTGACCGAACATGAAGACAATACGTTCTTTTCGAAACGAACTGAAGTGCGTTCAGCTATAGCGGATAATCACTTAGGGCACGTCTTTACCGATGGACCGAGCGACCGGGGCGGACTGCGGTATTGTCTCAATGGAGTAGCGTTAAAATTTATTCCCGAAAGTGCTATGGTAGCCGAAGGTTATGGCGATTACATAAGTAGTTTGTAAGTCGATATTCTCAATATAACACCCTCATTATGACTTCGTCATGATGAGGGTGTTTGCTATACTATAAGTTAGGAAATACATAACTGGTCTTAGAAATTTGGTGTCATGTACGTATTTACATTGTAGTCCAAATTTTGTCAAAATTCACAATAGTAATCTAATTAGGAAAAATAATTACGTGTTAAGAATATGAGTTTATTTATAGTAAGTCAGTCGATCGTTATTCTATTGGTAGCACTGTACGTTTTGTATAAAGGTGTAGACATTGTCCTTGTTGGTTTAAAGCAATTAGGTTCTGCTTTTGGACTGCACGCCCATTATTATGACGCTGTCCTCATTGGTATGGTGTCGGCTTTGCCTGTGTTGGCTATAGCGCTTACCAGCGGGTTTTTTGGACAATCGAGCCTAGTGGTCTCAACTATCATAGGTGCAAACATCACGACATTATTATTAATTACAGGTATGGTGGCATTGATGGGTGGAAGCATTGTGTTGTGGGATGACTTTCTAAAAACGGCATTACCGGTATTTTGTATTACAATCGTTTTGTTTGTGATGTCGGTACTTGATGGAATGATTGACCGATTAGAGTCATTGTTATTAGTTAGTACATTTTTTGTTTACATAAGCTACATTTATTTTAATGTAAAAAAGGGGCATACCCACACAGTAACGACCCCAGCCTTAAAACCAGTTACTATAGCCTTGTTTGTATATTTGGTCATTGGAATACTTGCGCTATTAATAGGTGCAAAGTTCTCAATTGATATGGCAAGTACTATTTCAACCGCACTTTCTATTTCTTTGCCTCTCCTTTGTATATCAGTGTTAGCTTTAGGTGCTTCAGTTCCAACATTATTGCTCGTGATTCAATCGCTGCAAAGAAAAGACATAACCTTTGCACTAGGTATAATTATTGGTTCAAGTGTATTTTCTCTGTTAGTGGCGAGTAGTTTGGCTGGTTTGTGGTTCGGGAATTTAATGATTAGTGATATCGCAATCAATCAAGGAGTACCAATGCTAGTAGTGGCCTCTATCATTATATTTGTATCATCACTTTCAAAGCATTTCATGCGGCCAGTAGGGATGATAATGCTGCTATTATTTTTATTTTTTCTACTTAAGCTGGGTGCTTATATTGGCTAATCATGCCTGAATTACTTTTGATTGATAAACCGAAAGGCATCACTTCATTTGATGTGATTCGACGTGTTCGCAAACAAATTGGCATCAAAAAAATTGGCCATGCGGGCACACTTGACCCTCTGGCTACTGGTTTAATGATATTAGGGGTAGGTCCGGGTACAAAAAAATTAACTGAACTTATTAAGTTAGATAAGGACTACAGCGCCGAGATTTTAATTGGCGAAAGTAGGACTACGGGAGATTTAGAAGGTGACGTTGTAGACTCAGTGGCTATAGTTAGTATTGATCCAGCTAAAATTTTAGTAGCGGTGGCGAGCTTAGTGGGTACTATAACGTTACCTGTTTCAGCCTATAGTGCTATAAAAAAAGACGGAGTGCCCATGTATAAGCGCGCTCGGGCAGCCGAGAAAATTGGTGAAGTAATAACCGATGTACCCGTGCGTGATATGGTGGTCACAAAAGCCTTGGTAGATAATATCGAAGTGGTGTTTGCAGACAACACTAGACAAACAATATCGAGGTTAGTTGTTACCGTGTCGTTTTCTGTAGGGAGCGGGACGTATATCCGCTCACTCGCAGAAGAGTTAGGTAGACGTCTAGGCTATCCCGCCACCTTAGCAAATCTGAGACGCACCAGAGTGGGGGAATTTAGAATCGAAGATGCAAAATTGATTAAAGATTTGAAAGTATAACTTTAAAAATTGAGTACAATTCAAGGTGAGAAGTGACTCAATGTCACTTCGTAAGACTCAATGAGGGATTTTATAAAAATACCCATTGAGTGGACAGCTTCTGTAAGAAGGGCAAGAAATATTTTGTTAATAAGTGCGGTTCAGCGATTTTCCTTAGCATGAAAAATCGGGACATAAATTCAGAATAATCGCTACGCTCATTTCTTCGTTCACCATTTTTGGAAGTTATAAAAAATAGAGCCGGGCGCGATATAGTATCGCGTCCGGTCTCTTGCTTCACTTTACCTACCTCAGATGAATAGGGGTTTGTCTTCGTCGACAAATTCTATTGATTCAATCCTTGTTCGTAACGGATCGATTCGCTGTTCCCGGAAATCAGTGAGAAATGGCAGTATCTTCACTAATCTTTGCCAAGTAGAGGCGTCTTGAGTGTAGAGAATAAAGTCTCCTCCTGATGTTACTCCAGCCTTTAGAGATTCTCCGACCACTTGCCTCAAACGAAACAAATCTGCTTTTAGGTGATGTCGCCGTTTGATCTTAATCTTGGGTGAGACCAAGGCCATAAAATCATTTCTTTTTGGTTCTTTTGTCATGGTGTGCTCCTCTGGTTAAGTTCCCCCAAGTGAGCAGCAAATGAATTAAAACACGAAATAGATGTTTTGTACAGTTAAAAGAAAAGGATCACGATTGTGATCCTTTTGTAGGTCTCTGTCCCGTAAACAAAAACGGGAGCATTGGTTGTGTTTGTAATTTAGCAACTTTTTTTGCTTCAGTTTTTTCTTTTGCGCTATTTAGACCGCGAACGTTTGCAGTCATAAGCATTTCTGCTTCTTTTAACATAAAGGCGTAGTCTTCGGGTTGTATGTAGGGAAAATCCTCACCGTTTCGAACAATGTACCCACGGTAATATTCAAAGCGAATTCGGTAGCCAGAAAAGAAAAATAGTACGTACGTGGGCGTTATTTCTAGTACACGATACGAGCTTCTCATTTCACGTTCATTTCTGAAGGCTAACGCAATTCGTGCTTTGTGTGCTGTTTTTTCAGATGCCATCATCTACTCTTTTTTGATTAGAATAAATTTGAGTAGTGATAACTCAGTGATAGGTACTTTTTGAATCATCGTTTTCCTCCTCATCAACGGTGTATCCTAAGATTTCTGCGAAGCGGTCGTCAATTTTTGACCATAGTCCTGGGTATAGTCTCTCGCACCTTTTTTTGTGAAGTTGCCCACTGGCATCTTGCAAAAAAGGGGTGACACTGACATGAACGTAGGCTACAACAGGGAACATTCCTCCATTTGGGTCTACTGATACCCATACATAATACTTTGCCTGCGCACATACGACTTGACCGATTTCTTCTAAGTCCACGATAACCTCCTCATTTGAGATGACGAAGCCGAAGTCGTTGTTACGGCTTCGGCTGGTTTATTGGCTGGGATTATGATGATCGCATCATGATAGTTTCCTCTACATCAATGACT
>JAYSSH010000055.1:0-3846 GCA_043720635.1 Candidatus Kaiserbacteria bacterium | reverse complement strand
GAGCAGTAGAGGTGGAGGTAGATTCAGTTGGACGTATTCTCGTGCCAGATTTTTTAAAGGAGTTTGCTCACTTAGACTCAAAGGTAGTCTTAGCGGGTATCCATAACCGAATAGAAATTTGGGATGAGAACAAGTGGACAGAGTACAAAGCACTCATCGAACTTCAAGCAGATTCTCTTGCGGAAAAGCTTGGACAGATTGGTGTCCTCTAAGTCACCCAACCACTCTCTATATATGAAGCACATAACTGTCTTGCTCGAAGAAGCAATCAATGCCTTAGCGCTTACCAAAGACGCTACGGTCGTAGACGCTACCTTGGGTGCAGGAGGCCATGCTAGACGCATCCTCACACACCTTGGAAGTAAGGGAACCTTTATCGGGTTTGATGCAGACAGTACCGCTTTAACGGAATTACAAGATTTGAAAAAATCAAAATCTACCGTGCATTTAGTGCATAATAATTTTGCGCATATTCAATCAGAACTTCAAAAACTAGATATAGAGAGTGTTGATGCGATTCTGGCTGACCTTGGTTGGCGTACAGATCAATTCGAGGGTGGGGGCAAAGGGTTCTCGTTCACTTCAGACGATAGTTTGTACATGACGTATGGTGAACCTGGTAACTATTCATTTACTGCCGGTGACATCGTTAACGATTGGAAGGAAGAAGATATTGCGAACGTATTCTATGGCTACGGAGAAGAGCGGTATTCGAGACAAATTGCCAAGGCAATTGTTTCCTACCGCAAAACCAAAAAAATTAGTACTGCCGCGGAATTGGCAGAAATAATTTTTACCTCAGTACCCGTGTCCTACCGCCATGGACGTATTCATCCGGCAACCAAATCATTTCAAGGATTACGTATTGCGGTGAATGACGAGTTTACGGTCCTCGAGCAATTCATTGCTTCCTCTTGGCAATGTTTAGCACCACAGGGTAGACTCGCCATTATTTCCTTCCATAGTCTTGAAGATCGAATCGTAAAACATACCTTCCGAAATTATGTACAAGCTGATGCTGGTGTCCTCATAACAAAAAAACCAATTGTAGCAAGTGAAGAAGAGCTCAAAGAAAACCCCCGGTCACGCAGTGCCAAATTACGAATTATTCAAAAAATTTAAACTATTACTATAATGTTCGCGAAAGTAATTTCTAAACCCAGAAACGCATTCTACTTTAATGCGGGAATCGCCATACTTTTTACGCTGGTTTTTCTGTACATGTATTTCCTCTCGATGTCGGTAGTACACGTCGTATTGCGCAAAGAAATTATGAATGATGTGGCCAAAGTTGAATCCCAGATTGCCCAACTTGAGGCGTCATATATTACGGCACAACACAAAGTAAGTAACAAGATTGCGGCCTTAGAAAACTTTACTGAAAATGAAACTAAGATATTTGTCAGTCGTGATGAGTCTGCTTTAGTGCTTTCTGAAACAACCCGTTAGTGTTTGTATGCGTAAAAGTACCACAGCGCGCATCCGAATAATTTCCGCCGTTATTTTTTTTATAGGCTTTTTATTGATTGTTCGTTTATATCACATTCAAATTAATCAAGCCGAAGCCTATCGCGAAAAAGCTGAGCGTCAATATGTACATACTGCCAAGGACGTCTATAATCGGGGTAGTATCTATTTCACTACCAAAGATGGGGAGAAAGTTTCAGCTGCATCTGTTACCTCAGGGTACTTAGTAGCAGTTAATCCGCAAATGATTACCGACCCAGAAGCCGTATACGAAAAAATCAAATTGCACGTCTCAATTTCAAAAGCAGATTTTATCGGAAAAGCTACATTACCAAATCGAACCTACGTGGAAATTGACCCCAAGGTAAACGAGGCTACGTATGAGTTGCTTAAGAAAGAATCAGTTGAGGGTGTCATGTTATATCGTAATCAGTGGCGTTACTATCCCGGAGACACTATGTCCGCGCGCTCCATTGGGTTTGTGGGCTTTGGGAGTGATGATGGACAATTGCGGGGGAAATATGGTCTTGAACGATATTATGACGAAACTCTTTATCGCGATAATACTAAACTTTCGGTAAACTTTTTTGCCGAGATTTTCTCGAATTTAGGTAGTTTAGTATTTGAAAATAAAGATCAAAAAAGTGGCAGTGTCGTCACAACTATCGAACCAACGGTAGCGCGTATGCTTGATAGGGTCTTACAAGAAACCCAAGACGAGTATAAAAGTAAACTAACGGGGGGAATAATTATGGATCCGAAAACTGGCGCTATTTATGCGCTCAACGTTGCTCCAACGTTTGATTTAAATACACGTGGCTCATCGACCATTGATCAATTCCAAAATCCCTTAGTTGAGAATGTGTACGAGATGGGTTCCATTATCAAAGCGCTTACTATGGCTGCCGGACTTGATAGTAAAGTCGTGACCCCTAATTCAACCTATTACGATGCAGGCTTCCTAGATCTCAACGGCTATACCATTAAAAACTTTGACGGTAAGGGTCGAGGAACAGTACCGATGCAAACGGTGCTTGATCAGTCGCTTAATACCGGAGTGTCGCACATAGTTAAATTAATGGGTCGCGAAAAATTCCGTGGCTATTTTGATGGACTTAAATTGGGAAGTGAAACCGGGATAGATTTACCAAGTGAGGCGCAAGGTCTGGTAAAAAACCTTCAATCTCCACGCGAGGTTGAATACGCTACTGCATCTTTCGGACAGGGGATTGCCATGACACCTATCGCGACCGCTCGAGCCTTAGCGACTCTAGGAAATGGTGGGCATTTAGTTACACCGCACATTGTGAAAACCATTGAATATGATGATGGAACTAAAAAAGATGTAGAGTACCCTAATGGAGCTCAGGTCTTTAGTCCGGAAACAAGCGAAACGGTTTCGCGCATGCTCACGAGCGTAGTTGATACGGCATTGCGTGGGGGAGACGTAGCATTACCCCATCATACGATTGCTGCAAAAACCGGCACCGCCCAAATGTCGAACCCAAACGGCGGAGGGTATTATGAAGATAAATACCTCCACTCATTCTTCGGCTATTTCCCGGCCTATGATCCAAAGTTTATTGTGTTCTTGTATACCGTAGATCCACGCGGAGTACAGTATGCGTCAGAAACATTGACCGAGCCGTTTATGGATATTACGAAGTTCCTGATCAATTACTACAGCATCCCTCCAGACCGTTAATTTATTCCAGAATCACTGCATTTACTGCGTTGCACTGCGGCAAAATTTTCCTCACCGTACCGATGTACGGCGCACAAAATTTTCCTTGCGCGCCTTGTGTCTACAGCAATTCTGAAATAAATTAAAAATTTAAAGCAAAATGCATCCATCTACGTTGTTGCCTTCGCCAGATACTCAATCACCGTACAGAAAGTACGGCTCATTCGCATCTGACTCGTCGCCTAGTATTTGAACGCCTTTAGCTTCAAATTAAATTTGGGTATGCTTCTTTAAAAAAATTCCCTCACTTCTTACAGAAGCTGACCACTCTTTAGGTATTTTTACAAAATTCCTCACAGAGTCTTAACGTAAGCTAGACGCTTCTTCACCTTGCATCTGCATTCGCTGAAGCTCAATTCATGATTTATCGACAATTTTCTCCTACTGCGTTGCCTGCGTCGTTTGGTTAGTCACCGTACAAAAAGTACGGCTCCTGCCCGCACTCCTTGTCGCCTTGTATCTACAGTCATAAAATCATAAATCAAAAAGTTAAGCTTCTTCTAGAGGAGGTCTGACCTCCGCTGATGAGAGTCCTCCGGAGATAGGGCTGAACTCCGTAAATATATACTCAGCAATCCTTGACAACAAATACCAGGTGTATATACTATAGATATGAAAACACAGGTTAATTTAAA
>JAYSSH010000054.1:0-3870 GCA_043720635.1 Candidatus Kaiserbacteria bacterium | reverse complement strand
TCGTCAACTGCTCCCTTGAGAGACGTTTGCCATTGATAGGTCATGTTGTTCTTAACTTGAATGGCAAAAGTTGGCGTAGTACGTGCCCAGTGATAATTTCCCCAAGCGTGACCGGCAAATGCGGACGGTACCAACAGCAATAGTACAAGGGTACCAATTACCGCCACTACAGAAACTCGTTTAATGGTTAAAGTCATAATGATTAATTACCTAAATAATAACAATTTTAGTATACCATAGAAACACAATTTTGTCACTTTTTTAGTGTTTTTACCTAGCGGAGTCCTTAGCGTAACTTTTTGGTAAATTAAAAAAATATACGTAATTACATAGGCAAGACCTATGTAAATAATTACTAAAAATGTGACTTTGATGCCGCTACTGCTACCGACCTTGCACAACTTGTAAGGCTGCGCTCGCGTACCGATGAACTTCTTTTCTCATGCGTGGGTCAGTTGCTAATATCTCATCTAACTCAGCTTGGGTTACCCACCGACACTCAGCGTTTTGGTCTTCATCAGTTTGCGGATTAATGTCCATACTGTCTGACACCGCAGCAAACACGAACGCAGAGTGGTCATGGTCGCCCTTGATTGTGTGACGATTTACAAATAACGGGGGCACAAGATCACGATTGGTTTCAGTATCTATTTTAGTCCAGCCAATCGGACCCACAAGTTCAACTTTTAAACCCGCTTCTTCCCACACCTCACGAATCGCCGCTTCATTCGCATCTTGTCCGGCATCAATATGCCCACCCGGAGAACCCCAGTTATGATATTTCTCATGCATTCGAATCAATACTTTGTCCCCACACACCACATACGTATCAACACAAAGGTCGAGATAATAATTATTATGAGCCATGCAGGTAGTATAACAAATGAGTGAAATCAGTGTTAGCTATACAACTGAGAATGAGTACCAATAGCAACTAATAGCACAATGGTGTCGACTTGCACTTTATACATAACACGCACTTCAGCATTAACATTAAAGCTATGCAAGTCAGTAAATTCTCCCATCAGCGAATGGATGTTAAGTAAAGGGTTTTTTGGTTCATACACAAAAAGTAGAAGTCGCTCGTCAAACTGCCGCTGAACTTTTTTAGAAAGTTTGGCGTATTGTTTATCAAAACGCTTGCTTTTTGTAATTTGCATACATTACGACTTATGTAAATCAGCAATCAAATCCTCAACATTTGAGAAGATTTTAAGTTCGCCAGCTTCAAATTCCGCCTGAGCTTCTTTAAGAGCTTCTCGCAACATTGGTGACGGATATTCATTAACTGAAAAAGTAATCTCCTTCTCCCGCACAAACTGCTTGAGCATAGAGTTAACAACGGTCGTGAGCGTCAGTCCCATATCATCTGCCACCTTTTTAGCCTCAGCCTTAAGCTTCTTATCAGTTTTAATATTCAAAATCGTCGCTGATTTAATTGGTGTAGCCATATATACCATAATATACATTTTAGTATTATTGTCAAACAACTAAACTGGCACCCTTTCCAACCATCTTGCCTAGGAGAGTCCTAGGCGAAGCAGTATTTCTTCTTCTCTCAAGTTCTCGCTTTCAGACTTCAATTCATGGCTAGTTTTCAGCGACAACTCACCATCTGATTCAAGTACCGGTTTTATTCGAAACAACGTTCGCTTCACCCATTGTGCAAAACGTTGCCAGCGAGTTTCTGGTTTACACTCATTCAGAAATTTGTACATTTCAGCACTGCTTATAACTTTTTCCTGTTGGAACAAAATCGATATACCAGCCTCTTTTTCTACCTGTAATAGGGTATACCAAAATTTAAAAAATGTACATTATATTACAGATGACGTTTGCCTAGGAGAGTTCTAAGCGGAGCATTAGAGGAAAGACCTGGGCCAAACATTTTGTATGATAAAATATTTACATGAAAACAAAAATTGTTATAGCTATAGTTATTGGCAGCATATTTTTACTTTTAGCTATAAAACTGAAATCTCCGCAACTTCCGAATAAAACATTAAACTACTCACAACCTAAAAATGAAACCTTTGGTCAATTTGGTGACTTTTATGCACAACAAAAAAATAATGGGGTATACGTAAATGACGTATTAGTACCAACACCTACCCCACAAAATTTTGGAATGAAAGCAGGTGCTACAGGTCCAAAGGCACAATGGTTTGGACACGACTTAACTACCGTCTATTGTGGTAATAATAAAACTGCAAAAAGTATGCCTGATGCAGATGTTAAATCATTCGCAATCATTGATATGCAATTTGGTAATAATACTTTTACCAAGGACAATGAACGAGTGTACTTGAATTGTGAACCTCTTGAAGATGCTGATCCTAATTCATTTGAGATTTACGGAAGCATGACTGAGGGATACCAAATATTTGATACCAATAAAGTTTGGTTTAGTGATGACGCAACTCTAAATGCTCCAAGTCTGAAATCGTAAATCAGATTCTCAAGGAGATAACGCGAAGAAAACCCCAAAATTTTGCGAGCCTTACTGATTGTACGGTGAACAAAATTTTGGAGCTTTCGCTAAGTTATATGAGAACCAGTTTTCTAGTAATTTCATTTTGAAATGAAATTCACTGCGCGGAAACGAAAAAACCGCGACTGGGACATTAGTCAAGGGAACGGTTTTTTACGTGAACGCAATGCAGAAGTTCGTTCAAAATTTCAGTTAAGCAAGAAATCAATATTTGAGATGGATCACGCGAAGCACAAGAAAAACAGCGCGACTGGGACGAATAGTCCAGGGAGCGGCTTTTTTGCGTACTCAACGCAGTAGTTCATGCAAAATATAATGTTGGTAACTGAGATTTTCTAAACGAGACAAGGCGAAAGCCCCAAAATTTTGTGAGCCGTACTGATTTGTACGGTGAACAAAATTTTGGGGCTTTCGACAAAGTTATCTTCCAAGAATGTGGTTTACCAAGCGAAGTGGGCGAAGGCTCGGTTGGCTTCTGCCATCTTATGCGTATCTTCCTTCTTCTTCACCGCATTTCCTTCTTCCTTGGCTGCAAGAATCAGTTCTTGAGCCAGTGCCTTGTGCATAGGGACTCCTTTTTGGTTGCGGGCTCCGGTGATAATCCAACGAAGGGCTAACGCAAGGCGTCGTTCTGGACGTACTTCACGTGGTACCTGGTAGTTTGCTCCACCAACGCGCCGTGAGCGAACTTCCATCATTGGACCAGCGTTACGGACAGCAGTACTAAATACTTCTAATGGTTCTCCTCCATCTTTTCGTTCTTTAATTTCGGTGAAGGCAGCGTACACAATTTTGCGGGCTGTTTCCTTCTGACCACGAAGCATGATGTAGTTGATCAAGCGTTCTACGTCTACCGATCCAAATTGGATATCCGGCTTGACGACTGGTCGTTTTTTAATTGGACGTCGCATGTGAGTTAGTTCTTAATATTTTTGATAATTAAGAATGAATAGTATGGCAAAGCCTCCTGTTTCATTCTTCGCATATTCTGCTCCGTACTATTACTAGTTGAGCTCTTTCGTTATCTGTAGCGAATATAGACTATTTGTAATCTTCCTTCTCACTAAAATACATTATGTTTTAGTGTGCCAGTTTCTCAAAAGCGAGAGAATTTGCTTTAGCTGCTAGGCGAACAAAGAAAATTTGATGAGCCGTATTTTTATACGGTGAGTTAAATTTTACTGCAGTTCAACAACGCAGATGAAGTGAATTATTTCGCTTTTGGTTTTTTGGCTCCGTATCGACTACGCCCCATCCGTCGTTCAGCCACACCAGTTGCGTCGTATTTTCCACGAACGATAGTGTAGTTAACGCCGATGTCTTTCACGCGACCACCTCGAACCAATACCACTGAGTGTTCTTGGAGGGTGTGCTTGATA
>JAYSSH010000053.1:0-1627 GCA_043720635.1 Candidatus Kaiserbacteria bacterium | reverse complement strand
TGAAATCTTCCAGATTTCCGATTACTTTTATTTTACACTGCCAGTCATCCACTTCAGTAATCATTCGTTTAGTAAATGCTAAAAATAATTCCTGAAGATAATTAACTTCAACTTTATCTCGGAGCCAATTTTCAGCTGAAAAAGCATAAAAAACAGCATGTGGTATCTTCACTTCTTTTACCCATTGGGCAACTTCATAAAATTTAGCTTCACCGGCTTGATGTCCAATTAACGTGGATTTATTTTGTCCAGTAGCCCAGCGGCGATTACCATCCATGATAAATCCAATACAATCAGGAAAAATTTCTTCTCTATCATTTTTATTAATCATATTGTTCCTACTGTAACACTGCAAAATCATCAAACGTTGTTCGCGCTGTGCGCCACTCTACCGCCACTCCCTCAACCTTTGATAAGAGCGAGCCTTCATGGAGATATTCTACAAAAAGTTTTAGTTCATCAGGTAATCCATGGACTACGACCGTCACACTGCCATCACGGTTATTTCGCACAAAACCAGTAAGCCCTAGCTTCCCCGCCGACACCTGAACGTAATCCCGAAACCGGACTCCCTGTACCCGACCTGTAATTACTGCGTAGAGTTCAGTCATGTATTTTTTTTAAATATTCGAGCCACCCCATCATTCTATAGAAAAAACTAGTATCGTGCACATAAATCTGAAATGTTCCATATGGTAATGTATGACGTTTATCTAAACTAGCACTGCTTTGTTTTACATAGGTTTTAAATAATCGTTTAGTTGAAATACCTGAAATAGAAGACCAATATTCCTCAGATTGTTTGACATTATTGTGCGCAAAAGTGTGGACATGCCCCCGAAATTTCTCTTCAGACACATGACATACGTGCCTAAAAAAATACATCATGGTTTTAATAACTGCTGGGTCACTATTTGATATACGAGCTGTTTGCTGAGTCTTACCGCCCTCACCCCAATACAGCGCTACTCCAACACACCAATCAATATTTTTTGCTAAAAGTGGAGCTTCAAGGATAGCTTGTTCTTGCATGTATTCACGGCGTATTTTTGTTTTACCCATCCGCGAATCCCGACGTTTTTCAATTGCATCAATACTATGTCCATTTTTATTCAATTTTGTACGCTGCATCGCAGTAAGAGGAACGTCCCGCACCCACAAACTGACGCTACTTTTAGCCACCCCTAATTTTGAAGCAATCTCACCCATCGAGACACCTTTACGTCTCAATCGAACAGCTTCTTTTTGTTCAAGATTTTTCATAGTAAATACATATACTGTGTATGTATTGTACAAGTGTTCACTTATATAGACAAGTAACCCAATTGTGTATATACTATCTCACGAATCAAATACGCACGATTAGCTCAGTTGGTAGAGCAAGATGTTTACACCATCGAGGTCGGGGGTTCAAGTCCCTCATCGTGCACCAGAATTGAACCTGCTTCCAAAATAAGTGATGTTGCACGCGCGGAGCGCGTGGTGGCTTTGTACTTCTGCGTACGCATTGGAGTTTAACGCACCCCCATGCCTCCGCTCCGCTACGGCGTGACCGCAAAAACAAAATGGGCTTTTCCTCTTTAAGCAGAAAATGGGGGCGAGAAAAGGAAAAGAAGCAAAGACCATT
>JAYSSH010000052.1:0-3905 GCA_043720635.1 Candidatus Kaiserbacteria bacterium | reverse complement strand
TTCATCCATACTTTACCGCCAGCGTAGACAATACGGTGCCAAGGGATGGCTTTTGGATTTGGTGCTTTACCTAAGATGTTACTAATACTGCGTGCAGCCATCGAGCCCCCGCCGGCGGCTTTTGCTATCGCTCCGTACGTAGTTACGCGGCCCTCCGGTATAGAGAGCGTTAGATTATAGACACGTTGGCTAAATTCGCGGGCCATACGTAATAATTAATTAAGTACGAGGTTAAACCTCGTACTTCGGTTCGGGTGCAGGAAGGGTTGATAAAAATTTGATGAGGTTTGTGACATGTTCTTCTAAGGTTACGTTAAACCCTTCCATCGCATGTGTGATGTGTTCGCGGTTAATACCCGGAGCAAATTTTGGCTCATTAAATTTCTTTTTAATAGAGCTCACTTTAATGTCTCCCCAGGGTACAGGATTTAATTTTTGATAGGCGTAGAAGATGCCACAAATTTCATCACAGGCTAAGAGTGCGTGAGCAAGAGAAGTTTCAGGTAGTTGCGTAAAGCCATTAAAGCCAATGGCGTGGGCTTCTACCGCGTGAATTAATTCAGTCGGGTAACCCCATAATTTAAACCAATCAAGTGATGGACCAGGGTGAAGGGTGGGATGCAAGTCGTAGTCAATATCATGTAAATATCCAGTAAGCCACCAGAGGCTGGTATCTTCGCCTAATTTCTCCGCATACCCTTCAACAGCGCGTCCTACCATTTCAGCATGGAAACGTTGGTAGGTATCGGAAACGTGTTCAGCGAGTAATACGCGTGCTTCGTCTTTGGTAGGGAGAGTAATTTTCATAATGTGACTAGTATAGCAAAAAATACTATCCCACACTCATAACCTTAGGGGTCCGACCCCTAAGGTTAATGGTTAAGATTAAAATTAAAAAGCGGGCCGGATCCAAAATGGACCGGCCCGTTGAGCGTTAGCTCAGTTTTGCAATTTTGCGATATTTACCCCAGCACGGTTTGCTTTCATTCCATGAACGATAGGGATCTTTACCACGTTCTCGCAAGTACTCGATAAAATTATTGTAGTCATCGAGTTGTTTCATGTTCAAGCCCTGCTGGGCAATATCATCTGCGTGATACTGCAAGAGCGCTTGACCCCACCCGCTAGCACTTGAGCCGGGGTTTTTGACTAGACTGCCGTCAGGCCGCCAGTGCAAAATTTTGTTGGGGTTGCCAGTTGATTCACAGCCAGCAATCTTCAACATCAGCGGGTCGCGGAATTTATCCATTAAGACACGCTTTAAAAACTGATCTTGAAGATCTGGGTTTTGGTACAGCGTTTCCAGCTTGATTGCCGGTGAGGCTGTCTTTTCCTTCGCCACCGCACTACTGGCCGCCAGCGCAAGGCTGATGGCAACGAGAGTGGTGACGACTTTACTTCGATATTTGAGCATTGAGATGCTCCCTCTATTGTTTCAGTTATTTCTTTGGTTCTGTACGCTCCTCTCCGGAGCCTTAGACGATTGAACTGGTAAAGTCTTACAAGGTAAATAATCACTAAGATATGTCTAATATTAAGCCTTATTTGAAGTAAATACTTGAAGGATGATGTTATATGGTACCCTAGAGTAATGAGACTTTTCATTTTTATTCTTATTATTATCGCCATTCTTGCGTTAGCGTGGTTTACCGGGATGTGGCGGTTGGCTAAAACTATCTGGCTGATTGTAGAAGTTAAGCCGTATGAACAAATCGGAGAAGGCAATAATCCGCCTAGTATTTTAGTGTTGGGTGATAGTACGGGGTACGGTACGGGAGCTGGTAATGGGAATTACAGTGTGGCCGGACTGATGGGTGCAGAGTATCCGCAGTACACCATAATTAATAACAGTAAAAACGGTCGTACTATTGGTGAAGCTCTTACGGAAATCAAAACTTTGCCACATGAACCAAAACATACACTTATTTTGTTACAAATTGGGGGTAATGATATTTTGCAAAAAAATAATCTTGATATCGTGCGTAGTGAATTAACTGAACTGTATAGTGAAGCAAAAAAACGAAGTGAGAATGTAGTAATGATTAGTAGTGGGAATGTCGGCACAGCAGCGGCCTTTACCGGTACTAAAAAAGCGGGAGAGTACGAGCGAATTACCCGACAATTTCGGCAGATGTTTATTGAGGTAGCAAGTTTGTCCGCGGTAACCTACGTTGATTTATTTAAAGAGCCCGAGAATGATGTGTTTTTACGTGAACCCAAAACGTATTTAGCGATTGATGGACTTCATCCCAGTGCTACCGGTTATGCCTATTGGTATAAAGCGCTTGCGCCAACTCTAAAAGAGAAGTTAGAAAATTAATGTTTTGAAAATAAATCTTGTATTTTGTGTAGCCAAGTTTCTGGGTGCGTAGCTAGATCTGCTACTTCGCAGGTGAGACCGCAACTTTCGGTTGGTGGAGTACCGCGTTCTGGGCAGGTTCCTGAGTACATGCAGGATAGATCAGTAATGCCCGCTACGTACTCTTTAATCTTGGGATTAGTGGCATCTCCATAGTAGAGCAAAATTCTATCTTCTTCGGAAAATATATAGTCGGTTACATTGGTAACACGTTCACCGTTAACGATAAGCAGTAACGTGTCGGTGTCGTTGGTGCAATATTCAATGCTGGTATCCATCGTGACACAGTCGTTGGTGAGGGTCATTCCTAAAGAGTTAAAAAAATCAGTCAACGTCACACCGTCAGCGTGTCGATGAATCACTTCATCATTTCCATCATGAAAATGGAGGGTGGCGTGATGTGTTTGCTCAGCTGAAGATTGGTATTTGGCATCGGTAAAACGAATCCGTTCGTCGTTTAGATACATCCGAAAATCTCCGTGCACATGAACTTTTGTATCAAAACTAGTACCAACTGGATGGGTGGGTGATGAGGGAGTAAAAAGAGAGCTAATAACAATCGCAACAACAAGTCCGCTTAATCCCGCTACAATTGGTTTTATATAAGTGCGTACCATAGAACTTGTATCATACGCGTATTAAAGTCCCTGCACAACAAAAGCTTGATTGGTTGTTAACGTAGTGGGATTGGTAAACAGAGCAAATGCAAGTCTATTTTTTTCGGCTAAGATTTTAAATTCTTTTGTTTCAACCATAAGCGCGATGGTGGCAAAGGCGTCTGCTTTGACACACGTATCGGCTATGACAAAGCTAGCGTCACAAAGCTTGGCTGAATGTGATTCTGTTTGTGTATGTATAATGTGATGGTAAGTAGTGCCGTTATGTACCCAACTTCGTTTATGAGGACTACTGGCTGCAAAGCCACAATTCAAAATTGATGTACTGCCGATATACGTGTAAGGTTCAGTAGGGTGTTCCAAGTAGATGATGATGGGTGTACCATTATCGCTTGTGCCGTACATGTCACCGCCACCATTAATGAGAAAATACTTAAACCCATACTCAGTTTTTAAATGTTTAGCAATCAGATCAATAACAAAACCTTTGCCATAACCACCAAGATCAATGTGTCCAGCAGTAAGTGTCATCTTACCTGTTTCTATCGTAACGGCATCATGAGGATTGGGAATAGACTTAGGTTCAGCGTTTGCTATAAATGAGTAGTTTGAGTCGTAGCCACGGGCATTTAATGTCTCGCCAACTAACATATTAAACATCCCGTCCGTGTCATCGTAGAGTTTTTGACCAAGTGTTACTAGTTCGATGAATTGTGCGGTGGGATTAGAGAGGATTTTATTGGTATTTAACTGACTGACCAAAGATGACTCTTTAAATCGTGAATACTGTTCTTCGAATGTTAATAATAAACATTGAACGCTACCGTATGTAGCGTTCAATGTAGTTTGGTCTATGTCCGTGTCAAAAATCTCAATGTAAAATTGTGTCCCTAGAGCAGAAATCGTAGGTAGCTGGGACATTTATTTTA
>JAYSSH010000051.1:0-3905 GCA_043720635.1 Candidatus Kaiserbacteria bacterium | reverse complement strand
ACGGCATTGCTATTGATTCAGCTGTTGTTTGGACTAAACGAGACACCTCGTCTTTAGTACCCACAAAAACCACATTCTTTCCATTCTTCCCTGCTTCGTTTAGTACTGCTGCTGCTGCTTCAATTAATGTTGCGCTTTGTTCAAGGTCAAAAATATCGTTACCGTCTTTTGAAGTAAAGAGGTACGAGGTCACAGTTGGGTGACGGCGACTTTTCTTGAAACCGAAATGGGCTCCAGCCGAAAAGAGGCGTTCAATTAAGTTATTAGTAGTTGGTGTAGACATATTATAGTAAATCTGCTCGAGTAATGAGAGCTGCGCAATCGTACCACGCAGCGCATTAATCTGCAACCGCATCCGTCACCTCTCCGCCCGTGGCCACGGTTTGCAAACTTTCAATGACCACATCGAGCTTCCCCTCTCCCACAATGCCTTCAATATTGTGCCAAGAAACCTTAATTCTATGGTCTGTAATACGATTTTGGGGGTAATTGTAGGTACGAATCTTTTCTGAGCGGTCTCCGGTACCAATTTGGTCTTTTCGTTCGCTCGCATGCGCTTTAGCTTCAGTCTCATTATGCAAGGATTCAAGTTTGGCGGTCAAAATACTCATCGCTTTTTCCCGGTTTTTAAGCTGTGATCGTTCACTTTGACTACGGACTTCAAGTCCGGTCGGCACGTGCACCAATCGTACTGCTGTTTCGACCTTGTTAACGTTTTGCCCGCCAGCCCCTCCCGAGCGAGAAAATTCCATCACAATGTCACTCATACTGATTTCAATAAGAGGTTTTTTTCGTAAGGGGAGGATAGCGACAGAGGCAGTAGAAGTATGAATACGACCCGCTTTTTCGGTAGCGGGAATTCGCTGTACTCGGTGCACACCGGTTTCGTACTGAAAGGCAGCGTAGGCCGCAGGGTGAATAATTTCAAAGGCTGCTTCTTTGTAGCCTCCCGCACCGGCTGATTGTTCATATTCGCAACTCGTAAACCAGTCTTGGTTTTTTGCATACGTGATGTACATCATAGCTAACTCTTGCGCAAACAACGCAGCTTCGTCTCCGCCGGCACCCGCTCGCACCTCAAGCATCACACCGTAGGGTGCCACTTCATCTTCTTTTGACACTTCAGTAATACGGGCCATTTCTTCATACATACTTTTAAGTTGCACTTCCAGTTCTGCCACTTCTTCATCAGCCATTTCCTTCATATCCGCATCTTCTTCACCAAGCGCAAGCGCTGCCACACGTTTATTAAGCAGCTCGATATACTGCGTAGAGAGATATTGTGTCTTGTGATTTTCGCGAAAATCAGCAATTTCTTCAAGTGAAAAATCCATAGGTACTAGTATATAGTAAAACATAAAACCAGCGACCCACTAAAGGATCACTGGTTTTAGGTTTGCGTCGTTACGCTACTTTCTTCTTTGAGGTTACTGCTTTGCTGGCACGATTCTTGAATCGCTCTACGCGTCCCGCGGTATCCATCACTTTTTCCTGACCAGTATAAAATGGGTGTGAAGCACTTGAAACGTCTACAAAGGCAATTGGGTACTCAACCCCATCTGTCCATTTTTCAGTTTTACTGGCTTCAATAGTTGAACCAATCAAAAAACGTTCGCCACTAGAGTTATCGTGGAAAATTACGGTTCGGTAGTTTTTTGGGTGAATATCTGCTTTCATATAATAAAGTTAAACTTAGTTGCCCCACACTATAGCAGATAAGACAATTTTGGCAAGATAAAGCTTAAAAGTTACCGTAGAGAAACCTCCAGCTTTAATTCTAGAGCTGTAGCTACTCGTTGTAATAGTTCGAGTGTAGGATTACTCTCCCCGCTTTCTAAACGTGAAATTACGGGTTGTTTTGTTCCTATACGCTTTGCCAACTCACCCTGAGACCATCCTTGTTTATGACGACTAGCGATAATGCTCTTAATAACAGCATATTCTGGAGCCAGAGCATCATATTCAGCTTTAACAGCAGAATTTCTAAGAGTTTTGGCTTTTAGTTGTGTAAATGTGGTAGTCATAGTTAATCTAGTATAACTTATAAGTTATACAGTTACAAGCTGTCTCTGAGTATTGTAGCCTGTTTAATTTCACGAGTTATAGTTTTTTGAGTCTTTTTAATAAAAATATGAAGGAGGACTGCCGACTGCTTGTGAAAACAATACAGCACTCTAATCTCTCTCTTCCCTCTCACCCGCAGTTCTAAAATACCATCACCCATGTGCCGACTATGTGGCAAACCAAGCCGGTTTCCAAATTGTTCAAGGAGCTCAACGGTATGTAAAAACTTTGCCACTTCAACAGGTGTAAGCTCATCAATTAACGCCTCAACTGGTGCCAGCACAATTATTTTCATAATGACATTATACCAATCAGCTTCATCTTCTAAGATAAGTTATGTATAATATATAGATTACGACGAAAAGGGGCCCGAACGGTTAACTACCTAAGGCCCCCTTTTCTTTTGCCAATTTTATTGCGACTTTATAAAAATCTGGCATTAACTGTGCTTCGATTTCTTCTATTCCGAAAAGAGCAAAATTTGCTGGGCCAGCTTCCCCTTCATATTCAAAATCACCTACTCTATTGATTACACTACACATATATGACAAAACCAGTACTCCTTTACTCTCATCAACAGAAAGTTTAATTTTATAAAGATGTGCTTGAACAAGATTTTCAACTTTTACTTCAAGCCCTAATTCTTCACGCATTTCACGCACAACTGTTTCAACAGGCTGTTCGCCTTCATCTAATTTACCACCCGGCAATTCCCATTCATTTCGTTCATTCTTTCGTAACCATACCTTTCCCTTCTCAAAAACGATGCCTTTAACAGAAATGGGTATGGAGTAAGTTTTATACATATTTTGATTATATCAGGATTTATTAAGTCATTACCCAAATGGTCGAAGGGGTTTCAAAAAAGCTTTAATACACCTATCTCATATTATGACTTGGGGCTCTAAAGAAATCTCAAATTTGGCCGCAGACAAGGCGTCGAGGTGTGAGAAGTGAGCCGTACTTTTCGTACGGTGAACGCACGAACGCTGAAGACAACGCAGTATCCGGTCAAATTTGAGGTTTCAAATCTACCCTCCGGAGAGAACGCGTATTTGTCCTTCGAATTTAGCCTTCCGATTCATAACCCCATCCCCATAAAACGCGTTGGCTGGATTACTCGCTCCACCCCAGCCCGCGTAATACCGCAACGCAGCCGTTCGGTCCGAGGCATATGAACCAGTCGCGCCGTTATCCCGCAACAAAAGAGCGGTAGCTAGGAAAGCATCTTTGTTATTAAACGGGTTAGCGGGTGCGCCGGTACCATTTATTCGTCTAATAGCATCACTTGATTCACTATAAATCCAAGTACTACCACTCTTAACTATACCGCCGTAGACTGCCCAGGTTGAGGGTATAAATTGTGAGGGACCCATCGCTCCACCCCAACCAGTACGAACACCGCCACGCACAAGTGGACAAGATACGGAACGAGTTCGGGCATCAAAACCTAAAATCCCGGCAATAGCTAAGAAGACTGGCTGATCACGATCAGGATGCATGACCGGTCGGTCAATTTTTATATCATTGTAGACACAACTTCCAAGATTAGAACCGAGATTGGTCTCTTGTTCCAAAATGGCCAAAATCATGGCGGCTTGTACGCCCGTCTTAGATTCAGCGTACTTCGCAAGCTCCACCGCAATAGGCAACGAAATTCCTCCACCTCCTCCCAAAAGATTAAATAACGCGTTACGTAATTCTGAAGCGGTTTTCTGTTGGGCTTGCAGTAACTTTTTATACTCAGCTTCTTGACCTTTTGTTACAGACAGGATGTTAGTTTTTTGTTTTTCTTTTTGCTCAATCTCTTTTTTTTCTAATTCCTGAATGCGTTTCATCTC
>JAYSSH010000050.1:0-3967 GCA_043720635.1 Candidatus Kaiserbacteria bacterium | reverse complement strand
TTAGTATAATAATGCACCATAGACAGATGTCTAAATGTGCAACTGCCTGCTTCAGGATTTTCATTTTTGCCTCCGTGGTTACTGTCCGTACGTATTATACACTGATTTTTTTAATTTGTATATGTTTTTGGGAGCGTGTTGTTAAAAATCTCGATACTAATTTTTATCACCGGTAACCGTAAATTCACGAACTTTTTTTACCAGTTCATCAAGGCTCGTGTGTGCCTTAATTATGTAATCAACTAATTTTGCTTCATGTGCATGACCAATGTTGGCGACATCATCCATCGCTGAAAGTACCACTACATGAGCAGTACTTCCCCACGGATCTAAGCGTAAACGTCTCAACATTTCGTGCCCATCCATAATTGGCATCATTAAGTCCATTAAAATTAAATCTGGTTTTTCTGCAATGGCAAAATCTAATCCCGTAGCACCATCAGGTGCAGCTGATACATTAAAACCACCTTCAGTTAAAGCTTCTACCATGGCCTCGCGAAGATCTGGTTCATCTTCCACAATGAGAATATGCTTATTCATAGTAATAGTATATCACATGGATGTAGGTTCAATATATACATCGTTTTACAAATTAAGCCAGCCAAAGGTGCTACCATATACGTATGGAAGTCTCCATTGATAACGCCTTTGCTCGCCGATTGCGTAACATATTTATTTTAGTAGTATTTACTATTATTTTTGCCATTATCACTGCTATTGGTGATGTATTTTTGCTCCCCTACAGCTTAGTTTGGCAAACCGCAGTATTCTTTTTTTTAGTAGCGTTGTATTTAGGCTTGCACGGTTCGCCAGATGAAGAAATCAAAAAGGAGCAGGAACATCAAATTCACGCTTCACGTGAGTTATACGCTACTTTATATAAGCAAAGTCCTGTACCTTACTTGACGCTTGATGAACAGGGCAAGGTAACGACTTGTAATCAAGCGGCGGCACGATTGTTACAAACTGATAGCGACACGTTATTTGGCACTACCATTATAGATCGATTAGGTAATCCCGATGAGGATATACTATCCGTTGCGTTAGGTAAATTGCAAGCTAATGTTTCTTTCTTTGATACAGAGTTTGAAATTGAAACATTTACAGGTGAGAAACGCTGGGTTTCTGTTTCGTTATTTGTAAACGAAACGTTTAATCAACGATTAGTCTCGCTGGTTGATATGACCCACCGCAAACAAGTAGATATGGCTAAATCTGAATTCGTTGCGCTCGCTACCCACCAGTTACGCACCCCAATAGCGGCTATTCGTTGGAATGTTGAACTGCTCGAGCGGACAATGCGCGAAATTTCAAATGATAAACAAAAAAAATATCTTGAGAAAATTGCTCGAAACGTTAGTCGTATGCTCGCCTTAATTAATGACTTTTTAAGTGTTTCAAAATTGGAAACCGGTACTTTTGCCACCACTCTTGAAACAATTAATGTTCGAGAATATTTAGAAACAATTATCGACGAGTATCAACAAGCAGTCACCGAAAAACAAATCAATTTAGTACCTTCGTTTGAACCGGCAGATTTCCAGATGAAAACTGACACTCGATTATTCCATATTATTACCAGCAACTTACTTTCTAACGCAGTGAAATACGTACAAAATAACGCCACTATACAGTTTGGATATACGGTCGTTAATAATGCACTTGTAGTCACGGTAGCTGATACCGGCATTGGTATTCCTAGTGAGCAACTTGAAAGGCTCTTTACCAAATTCTTTCGTGCTAGTAATGCACTACTTCATCGAGCGGAAGGTACGGGCTTGGGTTTATATATTGTTAAAGAATCGGTGGAAATTTTAGGCGGAACCATTGAAGTAAATTCAGTCGAGAACCGAGGCACGACTTTCGTAATCACTCTACCGTTACCCTAATTTAATGACAGTAAGAAAACACCCGACAGAAAATCGAGTGTTTTTTAGTGTTAAACATTTACTGAATTACTCGATCAAAACAGTATTCACCAGCTTTGTATGACCAGTTCTCACCATTTTTAATGGGCATAGGGCTCGTCATATCTCGACCCATGCCGAACTCTCCCTCAGGGTACACACTGTCGCGCGAAAAAGTGGCACACAATTTGAAACCTTTGTCGGTGGGTTCATATTTGTAGGCAGGACGGTCTTCAGGAGCTTGCGGCACATCAAATTCGTTATACAGTTCGGTTAAGGTAGCTGGGGTAGTACTACTTGTTATGAGGTGTTCTTGTAAACGCCATTGAATATTTTGTAGATCCATAACTTGTTTTTCATCAAGTTTCATTTCACGCACAGAATTTGGTGTTTCAATATGTGAAAATCCAATAGCCAGAATTATTCCCACAAATACCATCGTTGCGTACCCATACATTTTTGAACTGCGTTCGTTTGAAAGCCAATATCCGCGAGCATCAAGTACATAGTAATGGAGCGCGGCGCCAACTACAAGCAACACGGAAAAGGCTTTATAAATAAATCGTTGCGTGATGTCGCCTTCTAGAAACCCCATGATGACCGCAACTAAATCTCCTAGTAGAATTCCCCCGCCCACTAAAAGCGATAGGTACACGAGCCACTTTGTAAGCATAAGATACGAACTATTTTTTTCTTTTCGTCGTAATTGATTTACTAACCGCGTTAAAATTAGGTACGTTGGGAAAAATACTATAACCATCGCAATTCCTAAACGAACCGCCTGCGTGCCTGATTCAATTGCCCAATACCCTTCAGTTGCATCCGGAAACTGAACGTTAATTACGCCAAATAATAAACTGAGTAAAAATCCCAATGAAAGATATAAACTTATAAGTGACCCTAACTGCAACACAAAATGCTTTGGTGTTTGATTTTCCATACCTATAAGTATACTCCTAATTTATAAAAATATGCCCCCTCCATAGACTGGTAGGGGGCAGTTAATCGAACACAAACCGCGCAATTAAAGGTGAGTGATCTGATGGTGCTTCATAATCGGGCTTTAGATACACCGCTTTCTCTGCTAAATATTTACAAGCAATCATGAAGTCTGCTTCTGGTTCAGTCGCCACTTTGTCATAGTGGCTCGTGCGGGTGCGGTCAATTTCAAACAGGTGATTCAAAACGATTCCGCCATCATACCCAAACGCTTGTTGTCTCTGGAGGTCTTTAAGCACTTGTAAATCGGAACGATAGTTCAAGTCTCCGACGCACAGTAGATACGTATCGTTTGCTACTGCATTTTTTATACGGTTGAGATGGTGATTTATGCCTGCGTTTTGCTCAAATCGCTCTGGCATGTCCACTTTACCCCGTCGTGACCAAAAGCCATGCACGTTACTCATTACTAAACGTTGACCCGACGCGATTGTAAGCGACACGCCAGCTGCAGTTTTACCCGCTGGTTTACCATCGTTATGTTCGGTATTGAACTGGTTAAAACGACCATACACAAAATCTCCGCGAAAAAATTCAACTGCACACCGCGTATGAACAAACAACGCTTGACCATACTGACCATCAAAATCACACCGTTCCAAATCATGCACACCAATCAAATGAGGAGCATAGTACGCAATGTAATCATTGCCAATCAGTTTTCTTAGCTCACTGAAAAGATGTAGCCGTACCGGATATGTTCGCTTACCTGGGTCTTTGGGCATAAAGTACCGCGGTGCGTTTGGTGTAATTGCGTTATGTACTTCTTGAAACGCAAGCACATCAGGTGACTTTTCAGCTACTAGTGTTTTCACATACTCATCAAAGTGCGGACGACCACCACTTTCAGTATTGAATGAGACAACGACGAGACTGTTGTGTGTCATTTTGTTAATCCCTACATATAAGAAGATCTTTTGCTAAGAGTAGTATAAAGAGTGTTTCAAAATGAAGCAAATATTTAACAATAGGTAATTAGTTGCTTAAAGGCTATCTCATGAGGTACCATTGAAGTATATGAAATCAGAAGATTTAAAACGAGCACCAAAACTTTTTTGTGA
>JAYSSH010000049.1:0-3971 GCA_043720635.1 Candidatus Kaiserbacteria bacterium | reverse complement strand
TTTAGCAACAACAATTCCATTAAGTGAAATGACCGCAATATCCGTAGTACCGCCACCGATATCAATAATCATACTGCCGACTGCTTTCCCAACCGGTAATTTGGCGCCAATAGCAGCGGCCATTGGTTCTTCAATTAAAAATACTTCCCGTGCACCTGCATTACGCGCTGCATCTCGGGCTGCGCGCATCTCCACATTTGTAATACCTGATGGCACACCAATTAACACCCGAGGCGCAATGAGTGTTCGCATTTCACTCCGCACCTTGGAAATTAAATACCCTAACATTTCTTCAGTTACTTCAAAATCAGAAATTACTCCATCAACTAACGGCCGCACCACTTCAATGTGATTTGGTGTTCGACCCTGCATCGCACGAGCCTCGATACCAACCGCCACTAATTGGCCAGTTTTTTTATTAATTGCAACTATAGTTGGCTCATTTAAAATAATGCCTTTACCCTTCACATACATCAAAGTATTCGCCGTACCCAAATCAATCCCGATGTCAGTAGACAACGAATTAAGCAGTTTTCCAAACGTGCGACCAATAAAACTCATATAGTCCAACTATTCTACTATATATAAATAGTATTCCAAAATTTAATTTCCTAACTCAGCTCAACACTATCTTTTAAAGAGCAAAGGAGGAGGTCTTGCCTCCTCCTTTCTAAAAGTGTGGTGTAATGTTCTCTAATTACTCTCCAATCAGATCAGCAAAGAGCTCTTCTTCACTTAGCAACCGTACTTCTCCCGTTTTGCGCGTTACTACTTCAAATTGACCCGATTCTTTAAGCTTTTTACTTACCACTACGCGATACGGCATGCCGAGCAAATCACTGTCAGCAAATTTCTCCCCCGCCCGAGCATCACGGTCATCAAACAACACTTCGACTCCCCTATCTTTAAATGATGCATACACGCCTTCCGCGTAATCACGCATTTCCGAATCATCAGTATTAAGCGCCACCAGGTGTACTAGAAACGGCGCTACTGATTCTGGCCAGACAATTCCCTTCTCGTCAGCAAATTTTTCCACCAATACTCCAATTAAGCGCGTAACGCCAATTCCATACGAGCCCATCCAAACTGGGGTATCAATACCTTCACTATTTTTATACGTCAATCCTAAATCCATTGCTTTTTGTTGTCCAAAATTGAAAATATTTCCCACTTCGGCAGTTTTAGTTTCTGTTAGTTCGTCGCGAGTAATGCCCAGATTTTCGAGCGTTTGATCATTAAGCACTTCTTCATTAATAGCAATACCGCGTTCACGATTTAAGTACACGATGTCTTCCCCAGCTTCACAAATGGTTTGAAATTCATGACTAAATTTTGTAAACGCACCACCAGCGGCAAAAGTGACAAAGGTATCGTCACCAATACCAAGACGTTCAAAAACTTTCATGTATGCGGGCTTGGTCGATTCGTAATAAGCTACGTGACTTGCCTCATCGGCACAAAATGAATACATATCCTTCATCACAAATTCACGCCCGCGCATGATGCCACTTTTAGCACGCATTTCATTACGAAGTTTAGTTTGAAATTGATACACCGAAATTGGTAAATCTTTATAACTACTAATGTAATTTTTCATCATTTCACCGATTGGCTCCTCATGACTCCAACCAAAACCCACTTCTCCACCCGCTTTTAATTCTGACTTAAACCAAACATCAACCACTGAATCATCCCAACGCCCAGTACTTTCCCACAATTCTTTACGTTGCAATGCTGTCATTATCAATTCTTGCCCAGCAATAGCATTCATTTCTTCACGCACAATCTGTTTTACTTTTTCAACTACACGTAACCCTAGAGGTAGATACGAATACACCCCTGCCATCTCTTTACCTATGTAACCAGCACGAATCAACAGTTGAGCATTCTTAGCCACTTCATCAGCCGGCGCCTCCTTCCGAGTTTTTGTAAACAAATGTGTTTGTCTCATATAATTTAAAAATACCACTAAAAAATAAATTCTCCAAGTTTAGATACGTGCGGGTTTTGTAAGTGGATGCAATTCAAGGCGAATGAACAAAAAAAGCTGAGACGTTCTTTTTTGTACGTTGAAGTTTGTTTTGTGAAATTCAACGCAGAAGTGCGGTCCAGCGATTTTCCTTAGGAGGAAAAATCGGGACATAAATTCAGAATAATCGCTACGCTCATTTCTTTATTCACCGTTTGTGGATGTCTTCTCTAAAACAACTTAGAAATATCACTAATTGTCGCCGCCAGCATCAATAACAGAAGGGCCGCAAAACCAACGAGATTTACCCGCGAGGCCCAGACCGGTGGAATTTCCCGTCTGGTAATCGCCTCAATCGCCACAAACACTAATCGTCCTCCATCAAGGGCTGGAATCGGTAATAAATTTATTACCGCTAAGTTAATTGAAATGATGGCAGTGAAATATAATAGTGAAGTAAACCCAATACTAGCTGCTTCACCTACGTATTTCACAATCCCCACCGGTCCAGATACTTGAGAAAAATCCGCATTCCCTACAAACACCGAACCAATTAAATTAAATAAGCCAACCGTAATGGCTTTGGTCATAGTGTACGTTTGTACACTAGCTTCAACCAAGGCTGTGCCAAAGGGTTTTTTAACCGTATCAACGAGAGTCAACCCCACACCAAGCGCTGCTCTGTCAGGCGACGCTTCAATCACACCAGTTTGAGGAATGAGCGTTGCAGTTTCAACCACGCCATTACTTGTTTCGTAGGTAATGTCTATCGCATTGCCTGCGTTCCCGGCGATAAAATCACTGAAGGTTGAAGGCAAAATTGGAGCAAGAGTGATATCTCCTTGTTCAACTTTGATAATTTTTGACTGCGGTGGCAAGACAGTATCCGCCGGAGCACCTTCAAGTACACTATCAATATAAACAACTGACGCACTAGTAGCGTTTTGCTCTTCAATTTGGGTTGGTACCCCAACAAGCATAATTATAACGAGCAATAACCACGCAAAAATCCAGTTCATGGTTACCCCAGCAATAAGTACTAATGCCTGTGCCCATTTTGGTCGGGATCCAAAAGCCCTTGCACTATCAGGGTCAGACCCTTTTACTGCGGTGGGATCTTCTCCATAAATCCGTACAAATCCCCCAAGTGGAAGTGAGTTTAAACTATACTCAGTTTCACCACGTTTCCACGAAAACAATTTTGGCGGAAATCCAATGGCAAATTCATCTACCCGCATGCCCGTTAATTTAGCAACAATATAATGTCCCCATTCGTGTACCAAAATAAGGACAAACAATACGGCCAAGAAAATAAGGATGGTTGTCATGATTCTTTATGATTATTTTGAAATCTCTACTTCTTTCTTTTCAAATACCGCTTCAAGCGTACGGTTGGTAAGATCAACTGCTTTTTGGACTTTCTCACGCTCTGAATGTTTATCATCTTCGCTAATATCTCCCGCTTTAAGCGCACTCTCAATTGCCTTCATCGCATCATCGCGTACTGCACGCACTGCCACTCGGGCATCCTCTAGCTTACCTTTAGCAATTTTAACAATTTGTTGACGTCGTTCTGCCGTTAAGTCAGGGAATATCACGCGTAGGCCAGCAGAATCAGAAGACACTGATACTCCAAGATCAGAGTCACGAATGGCGCGCTCAATAGCCGGAATAAGCGAAGAATCCCAGGTGGAAATACGGAGGGTTCGTGCATCCTCCACTCCAATTGAGCCTACCTGCACAATCGGCATATACGTACCGTACGATTCCACTTTAACACTATCAAGCAGGGCCGGAGTTGCTTGTCCAGTTCGGATTGCCACAAATTCTTTTTGCAAGAAATCTATAACGTCTTTTAATTTTTTTTCGTATTCAGAATCCATAACGGGGTCAAATTTAATTATATTCTTATTTTCTTGAGTATATCATAAGGAGCTACGAAAACGAGTACAGCGCTAGAAGTAACGACGACTTTTCCTGTAGACGTACTTTTTGCTTC
>JAYSSH010000048.1:0-10879 GCA_043720635.1 Candidatus Kaiserbacteria bacterium | reverse complement strand
TACTTTGTGCTTGTGTTTATGTTTACCTTCTTCTACACTGCCGTAACCTTTGACCCTGATGCAGTAGCAGCAAACCTCCAACGAAATGGAGCGTTTGTACCAGGAATTCGTCCCGGAGCACACACTGCAGAATATCTTGGAAACTTGATTACTCGTCTTACTTTAGTAGGTGCGACCTTCTTAGCGCTGGTAGCCGTGCTCCCCATCGGACTACAGCTAGCCACCGGCGTAGCTGCACTAGCAATTGGAGGAACAACCATCTTGATTGTGGTGAGTGTGGTACTGGATCTTATTCGAAGATTAGACGCACAGCTCTCAATGCGCCAATACTAAAGCGAATAAATAATCCCGTCTGCGTTGTTGCGCTGCGGCAAGTTGCAGCTCACCGTACAATCAGTACGGCTCGCAGCAACTTCCTTGCGCGCCTAGCATCCAGAATCATTTCTTCACTTTAGATCTACAAAATAGATAGAAAGAAGCCCTAACCAGGGCTTCTTTCTTTGTTTCTTTATAAATCACTAAATTGTTCTCGGGAGATATCTGCGTCTTTTAGGATTTGATTTAAAAGGCCGGTTTTTAATTCGGTATGTAGGGGAACAGTGAGAGGTTTCTTGTTTGAATCGGTGGAGTGATTAAGTCGTACATGACTGCCTTTTTGTCTTGTGACAGTATATCCAAGCTTTTCTAGTTTTTTAATAGCGTCAGCACCAGGAATAACCGGTAGTTTAGGCATACGATAAGTTAAGCGTATGGATACTAGTATTTTCAAATGAGGCCGGGGTACCAGTTTCCGCTAATTCTTCTAGGCATAACTCAGTTGCTTCTTTGATGTTCGCAAGGGCTTCTTCTAAAGTTTCGCCTTGAGAATAACACCCAACCAAAAGAGGGTTGATAACAGTGTATCCACCAGCCGATTCTTTTTGGATGACAATAGGAAAAGTAGTATTTTTCATAATATGACAATTATACCATAGCTATGGTATCTGGCTATAGTTTAAAATTCGGTCTAACGTTTTGATAAATGCATTTTTTAGATAGCGAATTAATAATTTTTCGCCAGACAAGGAAGACTGATTTTCTAAAATTGGAAAATTGCGTGATTTATTCCAAATAATTAAAATCAAGAGATTGCTTTGGATACAAGGCGTGCAAGGGAAATTTTTTGAGCCGTACTCATTGTACGGTGAGGAAAATTTATCCGTAGCACAACGCAGTAGACGAGGCGATATCTTGGTTTTAATATTGGTTTTTGAAGGAGAACCCGGCCGGCACTGAGCTTCTCACCTGACGCCACACTTCCGTAACTAACCACTTCTTATAGGTATCAAACACCGTCAGGGCTACCGTTTGAGGGCTGTGGCGACTGGTATCAATCACGAGGTCAAAATGGGCGGTGTCGTATGGGTCAACATGATAGAGGGTGCGGAAACGGTTCTGTTCGTTTTGCATCCGGGAGCGTACTTGTTTACTTACTTCCGTCAAGGACGCCGTTCCTTCTCCGGCTGCACTACGGCTGGTGTTACTAATAGCGTCTTTATAAATACGGACAGTTGCCACTTCCATATCAAGATCGAGGTACACCTTAAATGATTCAGGAATCCAGTAGAACCCCAGACGTGAGTCAACCACAATGTCTTGGCTGTCCCGTAAATCACGCAACATATGATCAACCTGATCATCAAGTTCGTGGTCATTTCTGGCTCGTTCGTTATACTGAGCGAGGGTGAGGTGATGTTTTTTAAGGAGTTGACGCACCATATCCCCCGATGAATGACGGGTATAATTAAGCATTTCTGCCACTTTATCAGCTGTTGATGATTTACCACTACCGGGTTTACCGGAGAGAGTAATAATGTGAGGACGGGACATACGTTAGTAGCATACCATATGAGGACCTCGAAAAACGGCAAATTTCTTTGTTGCCCTTCGCAAAATATTCCTCACCGTATAAAAATACGGCTCACAATATTTTACTCGGTCGCCGCGAACTTTACTCGTTTTTGAAGCTCATTTGATCACTTAGTTTGCGTATTTTGGTAAAAATAGGTACCCTTATGGAGTTATGAATTATACGACCAACTACCAGAGCATTGTGTTAATGGGAAAGATAGCGTCTGGTAAAGGAACGCAGGCCAGTGCGATTTTAGAACATTTTGGCGGGGTATTGTACTCAAACGGTAACAAAGTGCGCGAAGTCTCGCAGTCGCCAACTGTGTTTGGTCATAAAATGAAGGAGATGTATGAGGGTGGGTATCTTATGCCCGAGTGGGTGGCGTCGTACTGGATGACGCATGCTCTTGTCAGTCAATTTGAACATGAGCGGGTGATATTTGAGGCAGTCGCCAAGAAACCCAATGAAGCGGAGTTGTTTGATGAGATTCATCAATGGATTGACCGACCATACATTGTCTTTAATTTAGATATTTCAGATGATGAAGTGCGGGCTCGTAGTTTGGCTCGAGCGCGAGATGTCGTTGATTCGCCCAAGTCAGTGGAGAAACGGCTCGAAGAATATAATACCTACACTGCTAAATCAATTGAATTTTTTAGGTCTCGCGGAACATTAATCGATGTTAATGGGAGCTTGTCGCCCACAGAAGTACAAAATCACATTTTTAATTCACTTCAATCATAATATGGATATCAAAACAGTTATATTTATCGGACCACAAGGGAGTGGTAAAGGGACTCAGATTGAGAAGCTTAAAACCGTCCTTGAAGGTCGCGACCGCAGACGCGTAGTCGATATCCAAACGGGACGCAGGTTTCGAGCGCTCGCTGCCACGCAAGAAACCTTTGCTGAAGATAAAATTGCCGCTACTTTGGCTACTGGTGTTTTGCAGCCTGACTTCGTTACAACGGTGTTGTGGGGTCGCGCCATGATGGATCAGCTTGATGACAAGAGCCATTTATTAATTGATGGCTTTCCGCGCACCGTGGGGCAAATTCCCGATTTAGAAGACGCCTTTGTTTTTTTTGGTCGTACCAATATTGAAATTATTAATTTACAAACTCCAGAAGAAGTCGTGCGCGAACGAATGAATAGTCGAGCACGCGCCGATGATACTGAACACTCTATCGAAGAACGTCTGCGTTGGTATCGGGAGGATACATTACCTGTTCTAGACTACTTCCGTAATCGACCTAATACGGTGGTGCATGATCTTGAAGGAACAGATACTATCGATGGAGTACACGCCCAGATTTTGTCTGCTTTAAACATAACCTAATACTATGATTACCAAAAAATCACCCGAGGAAATAGCCACGCTACGGACTGCGGGGGGTATTTTAGCAAAAATTTTAAAGACGTTGGCTAAAGAATCAGTGGTGGGCGTTTCGACGCTTGATCTCGATGATCGAGCGATGGAACTGATTGAAGAGTACGGTGTTGAGCCGGTACTGCTCGGGTACCATCCTGAGTTTGCGGCAACACCATATCCAGCGGGGATTTGTATTTCGGTAAATAATTGTGTCCAGCATGGGATTCCATCAGCAGACGTAGTGTTAAAAGAGGGTGACGTGGTGAATTTAGATATGTCGATTGCGTATAACGGCATGATTGTGGATTCGGGTATCACGATTGGCGTGGGTGTAGTGAGTGATAGTGATAGAAAACTGATGGCCGCCACCCAAGAAGCGCTGGCTGTAGCGATAAAAGTTGCCAAGCCCGGTAATCATATTGGAGATATTAGTAATGCCATTGAGACCTTTATCAACTCACGTGGTTTTAGTTGTGTGGAGGTGCTTTGTGGGCATGGAGTGGGGTATAAAATTCACGAGGAGCCGTTAATTCCTAATACTGGGAGAGCCGGAGACGGGCCCTTAATTGAAGTGGGGCACGTGTACGCGATTGAACCGATTGTGAATGTAGGTACTAAAGACGTCTGGTTCGATGATGCGGGCGATGGCTACAGTGTGTACACTAAAGACGGAAAAAACTCTGCCCACTTTGAGCATACGGTGGTGATTACTGAGAATGGGGCAGAAGTTTTGACAAGGTAGTGTGTGTGTAGTATACAAGGGCAGGACCCTGCTCGTTACGTGACAATTTCGTTCATCATAGAAAGGATGTGTCCATGCGTTTTCCTGTTTTTTGTGAAAAATTTCTAAACGCTCATGACCTCTACCATCGTAGCTTGCCTCGCTCCGTTGAGACGTTACAGTTGGCGCTCTATGAAGCTGGATTTACTGATACTGAATCTGAAAAAATAATAACGCCTTTAGCTATACGGATAGCGTATAGTTCAGGTCAGCGGGATCTTCGAGCCCAAATACTATCGCTCTATACGCGCACTGTGCCTTGGTGGCTCAGAGCTAGATACGTAGCAGAGGATTGGTATCATGGCCACTCTCCCCCGCTAGAGTTACCAATATTTCGATCATACGATTAAACATCGTTAATGTAATGTAACGATTACCCCCCCCAGCTATTGTAAATAGTCTGGGGGTATTTTTATGCGCCAAAAGCTTCTTTTTTTATACAAATATGGTAGAGTGGTGCTGTTATTTACAACTAATTTTATTGCTCTCCATGGCACAAAAACACCCACACCAAGAACGAACCTTTGTTATTTTAAAGCCAGATACCGTCCAACGGTCTTTAATCGGAGAAGTGATTAAACGCTTTGAACGTACCGGTTTAAAGTGTACAGCCATGAAAATGTTTATGGCTGACGAAGCCCGTCTGCTCGCTCACTACAACAAAGATGACGCTTGGTTTTTAAAGAAAGGGCAACGTACGGTAGAGGACATGGTGGCTCAAGGGCGAGAAGTGACAAAAGAACCCATTGAATACGGGAAAGACATTATCCGTACCATTGTGCATTACATGACGGCCGCTCCAGTGATTGGGTTAGTATTTGAAGGTAATGAATCAGTAGCGGTGATTACTAAATTGGTAGGTACTACTGAACCAAAAACTTCGGATGTGGGAACAATCCGGGGTGACTACACGGTTGATTCATACAGCCATTCATCATACGAAAATCGCTCAGTCCGAAACTTAATCCACTGTTCAGAATCACCAGAAGAAGCGGAACGAGAAATTGCACTTTGGTTTAAGGAGGATGAGATTATGCAGTATACTACGGCACAGGAAAGAATCATGTACGACATAAATCTCGACGGCGCTAACGAATAATTTTAGCGAGCTACGTTGTTGGACCGCAGAAAAAGAGCCTCACCGTACGAAAAGTACGGCTCGGCTCTTTTTCATTGTCCGCCTAGTATCTCATCTAAAATAATTCGTTAGCTAATATGCGAAATTGATTTTAATACCTTCTTAGGGTGCGAAAAAAGACCCTCCCTGGACTATTCGTCCCAGTCGGGTCTCTTTTCTTGCGCTTCGCGTAACTCATCTAAAATAACTCCTTTGAAATCTGCAAAAGAGATTGTATTTTTCACTATTCCATCTTCAATCTTCCATCTTCAATTTTCAATTTTCAATTTTCAATTTTCAATTTTCAATTTTCAATTTTCAATTTTCTTAACACTATTCTATTTTCACTATTCACTTTTCAATATTCTATTTCCTCTGTTATACTTAGTTTGGAACCACCGATACGTATGTTCCGATTAAACAAATATGCAGGGATGCCAGCAGTCGTGGAGCGTTATGAGGCCTCAGCAGTAAGGGAGATTTCAGACTCGGTCCAGAAAAGGTACCCACCTAGAATTTCTAGGAGCATACGTATGTGGTTCCGTTGAAAATGCGTCTCATTTGAGGCGTTTTTTCATGTCTATAATGGTATGATTAGGGCATGAAAAGCACGACAATTCTGGCCTTGGCTTTAGGGATACAATTAGCAATTTTCCATGCAGTCGCGGTTAAATTTTCTTTATATTGGGAAATTTCTTGGTTTGATAATTTGATGCATTTTTTTGGCGGGGTAGTGTTGTCGTTACTCTTATATACACTGGTTGATATACGAGTTCTAAAAGCACGGTTTGTTGAAAGTTTTTGGCGGTTAATTACGTTGGTATTAATTGTAGTACTTAGTTGGGAAGTGCTGGGTGTTATTATATTAATGCAGATTAAAGATAATTTTATTATTGATACAACTTCTGACGTATTGTTCGGTATAGCTGGTAGTATATTAGGGTGGTTTATCGGGAGACAACTAAAAAAATAACATAATGAAAAGTCAGTTAGGATTTTACGGTGGCGTGGGTAGTGTGACTGGTGCAAATTTTATGTTAGATACGGGGGAAGTGGCCATCCTCGTTGATTGTGGACTTGAACAGGGAAGTGATTTTGCAAGCGAAGTAAATGCTGAACCGTTTGTTTATAATCCTGCTGATGCCGATTTTCTATTTGTGACTCACGCCCACGCTGATCATATTGGGCGTATCCCTAAATTAGTCAAAGATGGTTTTACAGGCGTGATTTATTCTACTACTCCCACTAAAGCCCTCGCCGCCATTATGCTCGCTGACGCCCTTAAAGTGATGCAGTATGAATATGAACGGTATGGGAGACAAATACTCTATGATGCTCCCCATATTGCGAACGCGTTGCGGTTATGGAAGACGGTTGACTATGATGAAGTGATTACACTCCCCACCGGCATCACCGCCCACTACACTGACGCTGGTCACATTTTAGGGTCGGGGATGCTTCATCTCAAGCGCGGTGACCGAAAGATTGTCTTTACCGGCGATATTGGTAACGTACCCCAGCCACTTCTTAATCCGCCAGTAGTGCCAACGGATTATGACTATTTAGTAATGGAAAGTGTGTATGGTGACAGACTTCATGAAGAAGTAGCGGAACGGACTTCACTACTTAAACACTACATTGAAGACACCCGAAAAAAGGGTGGTACTTTAATCATCCCGGCTTTTTCTCTTGAACGCACCCAGGGGATGCTGTTGGAGATTAACAATATGGTGGAATCAGGTGCCATTGAACCACTGCCCGTATTTCTCGATTCACCCTTAGCAATCACCGTGACCGAAGAATATCGTACGTTTGTACATTACCTAAAAACCGAAGTGCAAGAACAATTTAAACGCGGTGACGACATTTTTGATTTTGATGGCTTAGAATTTACCAAAACCGTTAAAGAGTCCCACGAAATTGATTCTGTGAAAGGTCCAAAGATTATTATTGCTGGTTCCGGTATGAGTCATGGCGGGCGTATAAGACGGCACGAACAGAATTATTTGAGTGACGCCAAGAACACGGTACTTTTAGTTGGATACCAGTCAGCCGGTAGCTTGGGTCGTATCATTCAAGATGGAGCTAAAAAAGTTCATATTGAAGGGGAATGGACCAAGGTAAAAGCCCAAATTGGTACTATCCGTGGATTCTCCGGCCATGCTGACCGAGATCAGCTATTAGGATTAGTAGCTGACGGGTGCTCTAAGGCTAAACAAATATTTGTGGTGATGGGTGAGGAACGGTCATCGTTGTTTTTGACGCAACGGCTACGTGATTATTTAGGATTAAATGCTGTGGCGCCGGATCAGAATCAAGAGGTCGAAATAGATTTTTAGAGAAAGTGTAAAATGAGCGAATTACTTTGTCGAACCGCATAATAAAAACTCCGTCGTACAAAAGTACGCCTACTTTTTTATTAATTGTTCTTCGCGTACTTCATCTCATTTAACTCTTTCTCTTGCCTCGACCTTTACTCAATTTAAAGATTTCTACGTTTGCAAGAAATATTTAACATGAAATAACATTACACTAATTATGGAAATACCAATTACATTAATTACTACTGGAATTTTAGGAATTATATTTTTTATTCATAGCTTGCGTATCATTAAAGGCCGAGGTCTTACAAAGAGTGTCTTGGGGGATGGTGGACATGATTTGATGACGCGCCGGATTCGAATTCACGGTAACTTTGCAGAGTATATTCCGTTGTTACTCTTTGTATTGTTTCTATTAGAAATCAATACAACAAATGTAGCTGTACTAATTGTATTTGCGGGTGCTTTAGTGCTCGGCAGGTTACTTCATTTTTATGGACTATATTCGAGCGGGTCACCGATGTGGGCTCGGGTCTGGGGGATGCAGTTAACGCTCTAGCCTTTACTTATTGGGTGTTTCTATCTTTTGTACATAGGGCTCGGAATATAATAAAAATCCCCGCCAAAGCGGGGATTTTTATTACTTAGTTGCGTCGACTACTCGTTTGAATGAGTCAGGCTTCTCGAGGGCTAGGGTAGCGATTCAAATCAGAATTGAAGGGTTAAATTTGCTTTTTAATATAATTTATGTTATAGTTTTGATTGCTGACGACTGACATTTTGTCACGTTGGGACAGCTCATTTAGGAGAATATCATGGCGGTTAAAACTGTCGTGGCTGAGTCGTCCGTGAGGATTGGCCAGCTTGAGGATATGTTTCGTCAGTTTAAGGACGGAAGTCTGACTGGCGAACACGTTCAAGCGTTTCTTGAGCATCGGAACCCTTTTGCGTCCCAGGTTTGGGAACGCAACGAAAACGGACATGTCGTCCTTTCCGTTGTCGGTCTTGATCTAACTGGCGATGCGGAAGTCGTATCTTTGCGGTGTCAAAAGTACATTGTCGGCTCGTGGGCGGAATCCTATTTCAAAAGCAGGAACGATGATGGGTACGATTCCGCGCATCGCTTGGTGCCAGGTCAGACCTATCGGATTGTCCTGGTGCCGGGGAGTGAGATCGAAAACAGTTCGGAGCGGACGACCCAGAACCTACTCGCACTTGGCGAACGTTATGGTTATCTCAGGCCGCTTGCTGGTATCATTCCGCGGTTGCGCGAACGCTTGACTGACAAGCAACTCGAAGAACTGGGCTCGTGGTATATCGCGGCGTTGCATCAACCGATTGTCGATACAGACGGTGACCCGAGTGTACTCGGTCTGGACCGGTACGACGTTGGTCGGGGTGTGGATGCGTACTTCGACAGTCCGGACGACCCGTGGGGTGATGTGGGTGCGTTCGCGTTTCTCGTTTCCGCTGATACTTCGAGCTTGGTCGCCTAGATCGTGTCCTTAAACCTTTGAACTTGGCCGCTCCATTTATTTGGGGCGGTTTCTTTTTGTATTATTTTATTAAGTAATAAAAAACCCCGCTCTCGCGGGGATTTTTATTACTTAGTTGCTTCTACTACTCGTTTGAATGAGTCAGGCTTCTCGAGGGCTAGAGTGGCTAGTACCTTTCGGTCTAACATGATTCCTTTATCTGAAAGAGACTTAATGAAACGACTGTATTTGATATCAAAGTGAGACAACGCTGCATTGATGCGGACAGTCCAGAGTCGACGGAAGTCGTTCTTTTTGTCTTTACGGTGTGCAAATGAGTAGGTTTCAGCGTGGTAGATCGCTTCGCGAGCCACTCGCTTCTTTTTTGATCGTTGGAGACGATAGCCTTTTACTTGCTCCAAGATATTGCGACGACGCTTTTGCGCCATCAATCCTCCGGTTACGCGTGACATATGATGTTATTTAGCTTCTGCGACTGGATTAGTCTCTGATAATGGTTTGGCGCCTGTTCCGGGTAGGAAGCGACGAGTGATGCGCTTACTAAGGTTAAGGAGTTGGGTTCGCTTGCGGCGAAGTCTCTGTTGACCAGTTTGGCGAGCATTAAAGTGGTTTTGACCTGGTTTGCGAGCAACAAGCTTGCCGTTTTTGGTCACTTTGATGCGTTTTGCGAATGATTTATTTGTCTTCATAAATTGTTTTTGTTTGCTTCGAGTGGGGCAACTATAGCGTATTTGGCTATTAATGTCAAAGGTTTTTGCTACAAATAAAGCTCCTTTTTTCAATAATTATGGTTCTAAAGCAATTTATACCCTAATTAAAAGCAAATATATGTAAGCAAGCTTAAAATGATTTTAGATTCACTAAACAAGTCATTTTCGTAGGAGACTTACTTTTTTGTACATTGAGTGAGTAAATGGCGTAGGCAAAAAAGCAGTATGGCTATTTTAATCTTGCGACTAAATCATACCTCCTGACAACAACTCATCCAAATCCTTCTTCTTACTCTTCACAATACTCATATCTACTACCTTTTTTGGTTCTGGCGCTACTGGTTTGGCGGCGTCTTTCAATTTCTGAGTTTTAGTTCCCGGCATACGTTCTAGGGTCGTCGTATAGCCTTTGGGACTCTTCTTCATCTCGTCAGCAATTTTGTATTCAGTGGGAATAATTTTAAGGAAACGGTCGAGACGTTCTTTGAGAAAAGCCTGGTCCATGTATTTATAACGTCCCCATAAAAATAGATCGACTTTCACTCGATGTCCTTCTTCAAGCCATTCAGAGGCGCGTTTGGCTTTAAGCATTTGGTCGTTTTCACCGGTACCAATTTTAACTTGGACACTTTTGGTTTCGGTCACGTGTGACTTGGAACGCATCTCACTCTCCTTTTGACCAGTATCGTAACGGTATTTACCAAAATCCATGATTTTAGCCACCGGTGGTTTGGCATTGGGAGAAATCTCAATTAAATCGAGGTTGGCTTCATCAGCTGCTTTTAAGGCAGCTTCAAGGGTAAGGACACCGAGGTTTTCGCCGGCAGCTCCTACGACGCGAAGTTCCCGGGCGCGAATAGCGTGATTAATGCGGGTTTTTACTTTATATTCAAAGGTGTTTGGTTTTTGCAAATGAGTGGGGTTTAAAAATAATAGTAGGGTAGACTACCAAAGAGGGTAGTGGCACGAGGATTATGCTGTAATTATGATAGTCATACTAAGGTACGAAAAATATACCATATAAGGGTATATTTGCAACGCCTACTCTTGATTTCCCCAATGAAATTATTAGTGATTTCTAAATATGTTTGTATACTAAATAATTAGAAGTCGCCGTTCTCGAAGAAAAGGATACTCGATGAATATATCGATAAAACACACTAGTGTGGCTAAAGGTGCTCGTTTTAAAGA